>CAZMPL010000116.1:0-9526 GCA_964567805.1 uncultured Pirellulales bacterium
GGGCGCGGGAATGACAGAGTCGTATTTTCCGTGAATGATTACCATAATTCCCTCTTTGAATGTAACGTTCAGACTTCGTATCAGCCTGCTACAGAAAATAGAAAGAATTCGACTCAGGAACGGAAACATTGCTGCTTATGTTCATCTTTATCACCCAATAGAGGAAATCACTCACAATTTCCATTTATTTCAATTTCATGGACTCTGGTTGAATTATGATTCTCATTATGAGTTATTTTTTACAAGACAGGATATTTTTTGATTTTGTGCTAAACGAAATACAATTGTATGGTGTCATGGTCATATTTTTCAACAGCTTTCAAAATAGAATGTACCATCTAATTACCACATGGTTCGCTTTTTTCAAAATATTGCTTATATTTTAATAAGAACACAGGATTAAAATGAAAAATACATAAAATATTATTTTGTGACTTTTTCCTGATTATCTTCGAATATTACCATAAAACAATGATTATTTCTAACCATCTGATTTTTTGAATCTAAAAATTATAATAAGTCCCATATTAAATATGTTGAATCTTTTCTAAAAAAGGACTATTATAGTCTTTATAGTTTATTTCTTTTTGCATTTAACAGCTTTAATGAAACCGTTTTATATTGTTTCGAAGAGAAAGTTATGCAAAACGTAAAAAACACAAAGCATTGTGATGACATTTCGAATGTTCAAGCAATCCCTGAATACACTTTGTATAAGAAAATCCTTGAAACCTCCATGGATGGCTTTTGGATGGTAGATAAAAATGGTAATATATTGGAAGTCAATGACGCTTACTGCGAACTGTCCGGTTACAGCCGCAGGGAGCTTTTGTCTATGAACATAGCTGATTTGGAAGCTCTGGAATCCAAAACAAAAATCAAGAATCATTTAAAATATCTGCATAAATACGGATCTCAGAAATTTATTACCAGGCATAGATGTAAAAACGGGAAAATTATCGAACTGGAAGTCAGCGCAAACAGCATAAAATATGACCGTATATCTACATTCGCATTTTTTCGTGATATAACCGAATTAAAAAAACATCAGGATTTATTACAGAGAGAAAGAGATACCGCACAAAAGTATCTGGATATCTCCGGCGTTATTTTTGTCGCTTTAAATAACAAGGGTAATATCACTTTAATGAACAAAAAAGGATGTGAAATACTTGGCTGCAAAGAGGAAGAAGTTATAAATCGGAACTGGTTTGACACTTTCATTCCGGAAAGGATAAGAAAAGAAGTTAAAAAAGTCTTTGTGAAACTAATAAATAATCAGATAGAATCCTCTAATAATTTTGAAAATCCAATCGTTACAAAAACAGGTGAAGAAAAAATAATCGCATGGCATAACACAACTATCAAAGATGATAACTCTAAAATTGCAGGAACTTTAAGTTCAGGAATGGATATAACTGAACGTAAAGAAGCGGAACAAAAAATAAACAACTATCAAAAGCAGCTCAAACAAATGGCATCTGCAATTGAAGTTATAGAAGAACATGAACGGCGCCGCATAGCCGCTGGAATGCATGATGATGTAGGGCAAAGACTCGCGATAATAAAATTCGGGCTGGATACATTACAGGCATCAGAAACACGTTCAGATATATTAGTATCATTAAGAAGACAAAGTAAATTAATTTCGAGTGCAATAGAAGAAGTTCGTTCATTAACATTTGAACTCAGTAATCCTATTTTATATGAAGTCGGTTTAGAAGCCGCGGTTGAAACATGGATGAATGATCATATAAATAAAAAATGCGGTATTGATTGTGAATTTAAAACCATGGGCCCGAAAATTAATCTTATTGAAGAAAAAAGAATTATCCTCTTTCATGGTGTTCGGGAATTACTAACTAATACTGTAAAACACGCAAAAGCAAACCATGTTAAAGTCGAAATCATTAGAAATAAACATAATATAAGCACAATAGTAAAAGATAATGGAAGAGGTTTCGATTACAATAATCAGGATATACCACAAAAAGAAAAAAAGGGATTTGGCCTTTTTAACCTTCGGGAGAAATTAGAATTTTGGGGCGGCTGTCTTGAAATACAGAAAGCATCTCCCAATGGAACTATCGCAAAAATAAATATTCCCGTTGAAAATAAAGAAATTGCTATGGAGACCGTATCATGAAAATACTTATTGCAGATGATCATAGTATTGTCAGAGAAGGCTTAAAATCTTTAATAGAGAAACAGAATTCAATGCAGGTTATCGGAGAAGCTGAAGACGGCCAGAAAGCAATAGAATTAACAAAAGAACTTTCTCCTGATATCGTTATTATGGATATAAGTATGCCGAACCTGAATGGTATCGAAGCAACTCGTGAAATTATTTCTCACAAACCAGAAACAAAAATTATTATTCTATCGATGTACACTGATAAACATATCGTAAAGGAAAGCCTGGAAGCAGGCGCAAAAGCATATATACTCAAATCGAACCTTCTGGATGAACTTCTTAATGCAATTACGACTATACAAGCTAATGAACGATATTTAAGTCCTCGAATAACCGGAATTGTTATTGAAGACTATATAAATCTCAAAACAAGCGACAAAACAAAAAAACAAATTAAGCTCACATCAAGAGAACGCCATATAATCCAGCTCATAGCGGAAGGAAAAACAATAAAGGAAATCGCACGAATAGTAAAGATTAGTCCGAAAACCGCGGATTCAAACAGGCGAGCGATTATGAATAAGCTAAAAATTTATAACACCGCCGAACTAACTAAATATGCAATTCGTGAAGGATTAACTTCACTGGATTTCTAATTTTTCCTTATTGCAAGTGACATTTTCTTTTTTCTGAACTTGTATGAATAAACGATTCACAAATGTCTCACATGAAATTTAGCAAGGATTTTCCTTGCTAAATATAGGAATATCCTTCTTGATAAAATACTTGCAAATTAGCGATAATATATATAGTTCATTTTCAGGCCATGGACTCGTTACTGCTATAATTGATTTTGACTAACAAGTTTTTTCACCTGTGGGGTAACGGTTCATGGCTTTTTTCTTTTTAATAATATGTTTGAGTATTTCAGAATGCTTGCAGCATTGAATATATTGTATATAAGATTGGAAAGGCTTTTTTTTAATGTCAAAAACCGAACGTATTATGCTCATTGAACACAATCCCAAAGAAGCGGAAGATATTCTGGACATAATCGAATCTTTGAATAACAATTACAAATTATTTCATTTTACAACAATCCTGGAAGCTCTCGAAAATCTTAAAAATGAAAATGTTTTGCCGCAATTAATTATTTTAGGTTCGTCTCAGGAAGAGAATAATAATATAGAATTTCTTAAAAATATTAAAAACGATGATAATCTAAAAAAAATACCTGTTGTGATATTATCCTCGTCAGAAGATCAGGATCTTGTTTCTACAAGCTTTAACTATGGTGCTGCAGGTTATATGATTGTATCGAAGGACCATTTAGAATTAGGGGATTTAATCAAAACAATTATGCGGTATTGGAATATGTGCGAATTACCTTATGTATAAGGAAATAATTTATTGGCAATTAGAATTCTAATAGCTGATGATCACAAAATAATTCGGCAGGGACTTACTTCTTTTCTGAATAATCAGCCCGAAATAGAAGTAATAGGAGAAGCCGAAGACGGACTCTTTGCAGTCGAATTAGCACAGAAACTTCAACCTGATATTATCATAACTGATATAAGTATGCCAAGGCTTAATGGCATTGATGCCTCAAATGAAATTATCCGTCAGAATCCGCAAGTTAAAATAATCGCCCTTTCCGGATACAATAATACATTTTTTGTAAAAGAAATCCTTAAAGCAGGAGCATCTGCTTATGTACTTAAGGAAAGTGTGTTTGATGAGCTTCTCGAAGCTATCCGGACCGTACTCAAAAATAAAATCTATCTCTGTTCAAAAATTACCGGAGTAATAGTAAGTAACTATATCAAGCTTTTATCAGTATCGAATAAAACCATACTTGATACGCTGTCAAATACAGAAAAAAAACTTTTGACGCTCATCTCGCAAGGAAAA
Organism: uncultured Pirellulales bacterium; assembly: GCA_964567805.1. GTDB lineage: Bacteria > Planctomycetota > Phycisphaerae > Sedimentisphaerales > Anaerobacaceae > JAFGPS01. The sequence continues at coordinate 4,049 of CAZMPL010000116.1, forward strand.
TCAAATAAAGAAATAGCACTGGAATATCGTACTAATAACGCATCACTCGAAACAGACATAAAAAATATTTCGAAAAAACTCAACCTTACTTCTGAAAAAGAACTGGTTAAAATCGCATTAACCAAAAATTGACTTCTATTTTATTATATTGTACTAATGATATATCATATCGAAAGGCATCATCATTATTACATTTTCATTTTGCAGCAATTCAACTCTTTGTAATGCGTTATATAAAGCTTTAGCGCGTTTGGGTTCGAGTTTTTTCAAAATTTCAAAAAAATACTTTTCTGCCTGCTTGTTCTTAAAAATATTTTTCATACTTTGCAGTGTAATATCTGATGGTCTATCGCCCTGCCCGGAATATTCTTCGAGAAGCATCGTTATAAAATCCTTCGGTTCCGGAATTACGCGGATTTCATAATCCTTTAACGAAACTTTTGAAGCCGCATATTCCAACGCCTGTTCAAGTCCGCCGATTTCATCAATTAATCCAAGAGCAATAGCCTGTTTTCCTGTGTAAACCCGCCCTCCGGCAATTTCATCTATCGGCTTTGTAAGTTTGCCTTCTCTGCCCGTCACTACATGAGCTTTGAATACATCATATGTTTTCTTCATATATTTTGTCATGAACTCGCGTTGTGATTGATTAAACTTATCAAAACCAGCAAGTAAATCAGAGTTATTACCTCTTTTGTAATCGACCCAGTTAACGCCGATTTTTTCCCACAAATCCGCAGTCGCCAATTTACCACCGACAACACCGATTGAAGCAGTAATCGTAACTTCATCGGCGTAAATTTTATCCGCCGAACATGCAATATAATATCCGCCGCTTCCCGCGACATCACCCATTGATACTACAAACGCCTTTTTGCCTTTTACCAGTTTGGTCGCATTAAGAATAACTTCACTTGCTTGAGCGGAACCGCCCGGAGAATTAACACGCATAACAACCGCTTTTATTGAATCGTCTTTAGCCGCTGTTTCAAATGCTTTTTGGATGTCACCGCTGAAAACTCCCCCTGCCAATCCAAGCAGGCTTGGCGAGTTATATCCGGATTCGATAGTTCCTTCGACATAAATGAGCGATATCGCATCTTTTTTCACGGGTTGAGGCGGAGTCAATATTTCACCAAGAATAGTAAATATTGACAGAGGACTTGCGATATTAATTGGTGTTTTCTGTTTTTGTCCGTATTTATTATTTACAACAACTTCACCTTCGATTGAATTTAATGTCTTTTCGACAAACTCATTTTTCGTTTGAACCGCATCGATTAAACCTTTCTGCAATGCTTCATCTGCAAGGTAAGGACCATCATCAATCAGGCCTTTTACTTCTTCTTCTGTTTTACCCCTTGATTGAGCTATCATATTCATAAGAGAATCATACAGGCTATCTAAAAGCCAATTGCGATTTTCATCAGCGGCCGCGCTCGGTTTATCCTGTGTAAGCATTTCCGCCGCAGATTTGAAATCACCCATTTGCATAAAGTCCCCCTCAATTCCAATTTTATCAAGGAGATCTTTTATATATACCGATTCACTATAAAGACCGGTAAGCCAGAGCATCGACTCTGGAGCCATCGCAATATAATCACCTGCGGATAACAAGGTATAAATAAAATTTTCCATATCTTCCGCATGGACATATACTTTTTTACCTGATTTTTTAAATTTGCTTATTGAATTTCGCAATTCTTCAATCTGGCCAAGTTCCATACTTACCGAATCAAAAGTAAAGATAACAGCTTTAACGTCATTATCCTTTCCTGCTTTTTCAAGAAGCCCGGTCAGTGACCTTAATGATGTTATTTGACCTGATGTCAGTCCAAGCGAATCATCCATCGATGTTTCTGTAATCGTTCCGCTCAAGTGAAAATGCACTACTACTGACGGTTTAGTTTCAGCAGGAATCTGAATATTATTTATATCAGCTATTACCAGGGCTTTTGTGATATTCATGTTTGGAAATAAGCAAATAAATAAAAACCCGGCAATTAGTAATGACTGTAACTTCAAGAATCTCATAATAAATCTCCTAACTTCATTATTTAAAGAAGCATTTTAAGCAAAACAACCGCTGGTTAAACTATAGCGTATTATAATTGTTTTTCAAGAAAATATTCAGGAATGAAATAGAAATGAAAAAAGGGAGCGAGAAATTGCTCCCTTTCTTAGTTTATTATAAGAAGCTTGGAAGTAAGCAGCTTATTCCAACCATGAATTAATATTAATTATTCAAACTCAATATGCAGCAACGGAGCCTTTGACGCTGAACCATCATAAGAACGAGCGACACGAACACCAGTAAAATTCGTATAACTTAAGTCCTCGTTCTCGCTGACAATAATCTCTATACTCTTTCCCTGTGTCCAGCCATCCTGATTGATAAGTTCCTGAATAATACTTGATATATCAGTTGTCCGGCTGGTCTGGTCGGCAGATGTCCATGCTTCAGGCTGCCATGATATTTTCGCTTCAGTCTTAAGTCTTTCAGAGATTAAAGATGTACCGCTTCCAAAACTTTCAGGCGTCAGACTAAGATTGCCGGAAAGACGCAAATAAGCAGGATCACTTCCACCGGTTGTTTCCTTACATGTAAATTCTACATAGGCTTTTTTAATAGTTGCACCGGCTGGTATATTTATATCTCTGAAATGAACACCAACAACCTGTCTGCCTCCGGCGTTATAATCCGGGTCATCAAGCATCTCCAGATCAGAACTATCATAATAATATCCATTTTCTCCAGGGCCTTCCTCGGCATCATCTATGCTGGATGATACGCGAACATTTAATTCATGTTTCATATTCGCATTTTGACTAACTTTAAAGCTCCATACGTCACCTTTAGCCCAGTATGCGTATCTGCCTTCCCCGATTTGCTCATCTATGCGCCAATAATAAGTCTTACCCGGCTCGAGCATTCCAGGATCATAAGTTGCTTTAGCAAACAGACCTTTATATGTGTCACCAGTACCGGCAAGGACTTCATCATAGTTTTCACCAAAATAAACCTTATGAGGCTTTGCTACAACAACACCAAGAGCAGGATACCAGTTAAGTTCAATATCAGTATCCTCATTTTCCGCACCATCGGCAGGCTCAGGATTCCATGCTATTTTTGCCGATAATGTAAAGCTCCATACTTCACCTTTGCAGATATTATTCGGATCAATATCATTGACATCATTAATTTCATCGACTCTCCAGTAATATGTAGTTGATGCAGCAAGCGGCCCAGGATATTTTGAACCTGGACTACCAATAATATATTTTGCTTCTTCGATGTTCAACAGAAATTCTGGACTGGCATTATTTGCATCATTTACATCGTTGAAATCTGTTCCGAAGTAAATATCAAATGAAACAGCATCCAGTGAAGCAAGCCAGCTCAGATTTGCTTTTGTATTGTTATTTATAGAGCCATCAGACGGAGTTGGATGCCAGGCTCCTTCGCCGGGAGTGCATGTACATAAAAAGAACATATCTGTATTATCCATAACGCCGGAAATAAGGTATGCATTTTCACCTTGTGCATAAACTGGAACATTTGTACCTGTATGATCATCTGTACTCCAGGTTACACTTGGAAGAACTCCTTCGCCATTATTTTGAGTAACCTTTAATCCGCCTGTCTCGTGGTCTGCGGTTACAATTATAAGGGTATCTTCACGCCCTTTAGCCCAATCAAGAACTACTTTCACGGTGTTACTAAATTCAATTGTTTCACCTACATTATGAATCAAATCATTGTCGTGACCCGCTTCGTCAATTTTACCACCTTCTATCATAAGGAAGAAACCGTTAGGTTCATTATCTAAAACATCAAGAGCAGTTTCAGCCATCTCCGATAAATGCGGCAAGTTACTTGTATAAGGTTCGTATGGCATATAACCAGATGATTCAGGAGTATCAAAGTAACCTAATAAATACTTTGTCATATTAGGATCTATGCCCAGCAAACCAGCACGATCAGTAACAGCAGTGTATCCGGCCGCTTCAAATTCAGAAACGGTAACACCATGTTCTTTGATTTTGCCGTCTTCAAGTGCAATACCATCACTACCTAATAAAATGTTAGGCTTGCTTCGTAATCTGTAATCATCAGCAATATTGTCATAATTATCTCTGCTTGTTTCATGAGCTCCAAAGGCCGCCGGAGTAGCATGTGTAATATATACAGTCGTAACTAAACCTGTTACTTTGCCGCTATCTTTGAAATATTCCAAAAGTGTTTGAAGTTCACTGCTGTCACCTGGAATAGCCGCACTTATCACATCATTATTAACCTTTTGACCGGTCGCAAGTGCCGTTCCAGCAGCGGCTGAATCCGTTACTGCATTATTCGCGGATTTTGTTGTCACTTCACCAAAATATGGCAAAGATTGAAACGACAGCTTATTTGGCTCTCCGCTTGCATAAATACTTGCAGCTCTGACTTGTTCGAAACCCATGCCGTCACCAATCATAAATATGACATTTTTTGGTGTAGCATATGCTGAATTTGCAACAGAAACTGTCAGCAAAAACAGGAAAAATTGATAGAAAATGTGCGTGCGTGTTTTAGCCATAATACGGCCTCCTCAATAAGCGAATTTACAAAATTAAATGGCAAAAAACTGATTTTGCTCTTTTCAAAACCACAGTTTGTTACATAACCTTTTTGAATGCAGCTTTGGGATTATTAATTACTGCATATTTCATTCTACCTTATATCAGATATTCTGATACTTTTCAAGGAGAAAAACCACAAAAGCACATAAAAATACTTTTTTTCGATTAAAACCAGGGATTGTAACTATATTTATTTTGACGTAGAATGATGATATGAACATTCAAAATGACAAAAATATCAAAGAAATTATTAACCGGCTCAGAAATACTGCCGGTAACAAAGATAGTATAAAAATCGAAGGAACATGGGGCTCATTCGGCCGTTTGCTGGTTTCTTTTATTTCAAAGGAAACTAACCGCCCTATTCTTTATATTTGTCCGCATATTGATGACGCAGATAAAGCACTTGATGATATAAATACGTTTAATTCTCTTAACTCTAAAAATATTAATAATGAATCACTAACCGCTAACCACCAATCACTAATAACTAAAAAAATTGAACTTCTCAGCGCATGGGAAGGCGAGGAAGATTTAGCGGACGCAACTGATGAAATTCGCGCAGAAAGACTGAGACTGGTTTCCAATCTGCATGGTGACAAATTTATTATCCCTGCTTCGGTACAGGCACTTTGCCAACCTGTCCCTAATCCAAGGGACATAGAAGCCGGGAGTCTCGTTTTACAGATAGATAAACAGATTTCTCCCGAAGATGTGGTTAAATGGCTTGTTGATAACGGATTCGAACGAACAGACAGAGTGGATTTGCCCGGCCAGTTCTCATTACGCGGCGGTATTGTAGATATTTATGCCCCTCTTGCCAAGCGCGAATCGAATGGAAATGCACAAGAGCAG
>CAZMPL010000117.1:0-9479 GCA_964567805.1 uncultured Pirellulales bacterium
TCAATTTTATTCACAATATTAACTTGCTCTTCAACCGCAGTTGGTACAGCAATATGAAATGCAGCTAAACGCGTTTCTGCTATTGCGGGATAAGCAATCCCAATAGAATTTGCAGTTACCTTGTCTATAAATGGCTTGCCCTGCACGATATATGACAATAGTTTTGGGTAAACAGTCTTTCGCGGTGCAAGAACTGCAAAACCTGTTGACGCTATAAGATTACTATTTTCATTCTCAATAAAATAAATAGCTTTCAAATATGTTCTTACTGTAGATATTATCGTATCACCTTTTTGCAACACCCTACGTGCTCTCGATGGGGCATTCTTAAAGTATATGTGTTCTGGCTCCTTCGTCAAATAACCTGTAGACACCGAACCAATATCAAGATAATCAAATTCATAGTCTGGATCAGTTGAATCGGTCAATGTCTGATTATTTATTTTGACCCAATGCTTAAGTGGTTTAACCTCCCAATGTTCCGGTATATCCCCAAAGTAATCAACATCGGATGGTTTGAGTTTGACATTGGGGTCAATGCCTCTTGTTACAGCATGATTGACAATAACCTGCTTTTGCTCTTTAAGAAGTTCTATCATCCGCTGCTTGACTTTAATAAATCGAGCTATTTTTTTATTTATCATTTTGATAAAAGATACAATAGCTTCCTGCTCGTTAAGTGGGGGAATAAGTACTGGCAGTCTTTTAAAATCAGACCAGTCAAGATTTTGTCGTAATCCTGAACCCATCCCATAAAATATCTTCATGAGATCGTAAGAATGCAGAAGCAAATGACAATAAGCAGGTATCATTCTGGCTTTGGTCTTAAGGCAAATATAAGCAGAGGTAATGATGCCTCTATCCTCGACCAATCCAACACGCAAACTATTCCAGTCGTTCTGCAAATCTGTTGAACGGATGATAATATCGCCGGGATTTACTATTTGATATGTTTCAAAAGAATCAGGTACAAGGCCATGTAATTTTTCCGGCGGCTTAATAACTATTCTGCCATAACTCAGGGATAACACAGTTGTTTCCCTGAGACCGATATTTTTCTCTTTTTTCGTGGAAAAAACTGCAAGACCTGGATCTATTTCCCAGTGATTCGGCATTTTATTAAGCCAAGAGACTTTAAAGTGTTTATATCCGGGGTATGGTTTAAACTTATTTATCATGTCTCGTTCTCCCCATTACCCATTTGTTTTTCGAAGGATTGCCGAATAAGTCCTATTATATAAGGCAATTCATTAATGTTGGTTAGATTTACTTCTACATTGCCATTACCCCAACGCCCAAGGCCCGTTACATCTCTACAAATTCCTTTAGGATCATCAATTTCAGGAAAATTCATATTTAAAGAAAGTCAAAGTGCTATAGATTTTCAAATAAAAAAAGGCTGTTGTAGAAAGACAGCCTTTTGTTTATATTTTATAATAATTATTCGAAACAAAGAAAGTCTCAGGCGTTTGGCTTGTGGGATAACATCAACAAAATTTGTCTCAGCTTTATAAGCAACATATAGCTTTAGAAATTCTTCTGTTACACAAGGGTCAAGGGCAATAACTTGCTTTCTGAATGTTTCAAACAAGATGCTAATGGGCTCCTGAAGGAGGAATGGATGATCTTCTATACTGTATCCCGAGATATCAACTTTGGGTTTGTAAACATTTAAGATGTCCTGCTCAAGAGTTGGTGATGTCCAGACATTTACGGCTAATCCACTTAGTTTTGTTTCCCGTTGTTTTATTGTATCCTCATTCCATGTTTCAAGATTGCCTAAGCCCTGATTTAATCGTAATGGGCTTTCCTTAAATCCGCCAGGCATATCCCTCTTTTCTGGAAAGGAACGATCACTGTATTCAGAATTATAGCCAGTTAAGGTTAGATTGCCGAGCGTGTGCAGCCATGTCTGCTGAATTCTTTCCCATTCTGGCCCAAGCGAATTCTTCCAAGCGGCAGAGAGATTTTCATTTTGCGGCAGAATATGTTCAATTGTAAATTCATCTACTGGAACTCGCTCTTTCCGGCCATAATTTTCTAATCGTCTTAGCCAGTAAGAGCGATTTCGGAAATTATAAAGGTCTTTTGTGTGAATATCACGCTTGAATTCTTCATTGTTTGGAAATCTACGATAGGATGGCAACAGTAGAAAATGAGCTTTGATACTTTCCAGATATCTATCTTTCTTAAGAGATCGTGTAAATGTGGCAAATGTTTTATTCATAGAATTAGTAGGAATTACACATACTGATCTACGGAATACATAACTTTCAACTAAACGAACGGCTTCGACAAAATCGTCTTTAGAGAATTTCTGATCCATATAATCATAATACAGTTCAAGAAGGAATGGATAAGAAACATCGACTTTAAGTTCTTTAAGATCATGAAAGGCATTTTTTAGGTCAGAATCTATTTCAGTACCAAAAGCTATCGCACAAAAATATCGAGCAAATGTACGGATATCAGCCACTAAAGCTTCCACACCGCGTGCTGCGATGTCAGGAGTACGAGAAAATTGCTTAAAAGCCTCATATACTTGCCGAATATTTGGTATGTCGCCAATACTGTTCATAAAGCTTTGTTTGAAGCTGTGATTCCAACCCCATGAGAATATAGTTTCGAATAAGGTCTGCCTGACTCAGTTCCTTTCCAGTAGAGTTAAGACTTTCAAAGATCAACTGAGGATTGTCTTGGTCACGACTGAGAGAAATATCAACAATAACAAGTTTTGCTAATCCCTTGCAAACGGCTTCTATTTCTTTTTGAGCATCTGAAACCCATTTTTCAAAAAGCTTGAAGTTTTCAGAGACTAGTAATGAGTATTCTTTCGGCAGTTCTTTGTTGTTAGCAATTGCAATAAGTGAATCCCTGTCAGTTTGTGTTAGTATTAACTTAAAACGTCGATCACCTTCTTCTTCGGGATTTAGCAAATAGTAGTTACGAAGTTTGCGAGGAGAAAAACCATCCATGGGTTCTTGAGTATCCTCACTGTATTGTTGAAGTGCGTTGCTCAGAGCTGCGATTAAAAGAGTAACTGTGGTTAGCCGCTGCTGGCCATCTATTACAAGAAGAGGTGATTGACTTGTTACATGATAAAGTCCTTTTTCAATATAGACAATCGAGCCAACAAAGTGAGCAGAGATGTCATCATTTCGACCTGTTCTAAGTATATCATCCCATAATTGGCGACACTCACGTTCAGTCCAACTATAAGTGCGTTGGTAGATTGGTATGACAAATTGAGGTGACTTCCTTAGGAAATCAAGTAATTTTGCTTCTGTAGCTTTCATTCATTCTCCGCCTATAATCGCGTCTAAAAGCCCATCTGTTTCTTTTTCCAATGCAAAAATATCAGCTTTTATTTCTTCAAGATTTCGCATCGGCACAGGTTTGTAAAAATGCTTAGTGAACGATATTTCATAGCCTATCTTTGTTTTAGATTCGTCTATCCAGGCATCTGAAACATAGGGCAGAACTTCTCGTTTGAAAAACGTCTCTATCCCACCTTCTTCCAATAGTGGGACCTGCTCCGTGTCCCTTAACTCTGTGTCCGGCTCGTATTCGATGCGGCCATCCTTATATTTCTTTTTGATAATTGGTGCGGCTGTTTCATCTCGCCAGCTTATCGCATCAATAATTACCTTTGCCTCAGACTTACTGATAGCAAGATTAGCCTCCTTGATTGCCTTTTCTACTTTCTCTTTAAAGATATTAAAGTCATTAAAAACTGTGCTACCGATTATCTTTTCAAGCTCTTTTGCAGCTTGCAAAAGGTCGCGATCTCTGGTCCATGTTTTTGGGTCAAGTATCTTCTTTTGTTGAGTCTCCGTGGGTTTTTCTTCCATTGCCTCAAACATCCCCTTAATTGCCTCTTTTGCTGCCTTGAAGTCGTCGTAGAGTTTTGCGCCCTGCTGCTGATATATTTTTTGGCGAAGCTCAACATCGCCAGAGGCATATCGAAGTGATTCAATAGCCTTCTTAGTAAACTGCGATTTTAATCTCAGAGGCCGTTCGACGGTTATCTTCCAATAACCGAATGCCTCATTGGGAAATATCTTCGATTGTTCAGTATCCCTGAATGCAAGAAATATATCAATGATTCGCTTGATGTCCTCCTGCGAAAGTTTACAGTTCTTTTTGCCGAGGTTCTTGCGAAGAGGGGCAAACCATGATGTAGCATCTATCAATTGAACCTTGCCTTTACGATGATTGGACTTTTTGTTTGTAAGAATCCAGATATATGTTGCTATACCTGTATTATAGAAGATATTCTCCGGCAATGCTACAATCGCTTCAAGCCAGTCATTTTCGATTGTCCAGCGGCGGATATTGCTCTCTCCCTGACCGGCATCTCCGGTAAAAAGCGAAGAGCCGTTGTGTACCTCGGCAATTCGGCTTCCCAACAGTGTATCGTGCTTCATCTTGCTGAGTTTATTGACAAGGAACATCAATTGGCCATCGCTTGAGCGTGTAATGAGTTTGAATTCAGCATTATCGCCGTGGCGAACAATAAACCGCGGATCGGCAATCTCGCCCTTGCCTCCCATTTTTTCAAGGTCTGTCTTCCAACTTTTGCCATATGGGGGATTTGAGAGCATAAAGTCAAATTCATGGGAGGGGAACTGATCAGTTGAAAGTGTCGAGCCGAACTTCATATTCTCAGCTTCTTTGCCTTCACCCTTCAGTAGCAGGTCAGCTTTTGTTATTGCGTATGTCTCAGCATTTATTTCCTGCCCGAAAAGGTGGATTGCTACTTCTTTTTTTTGTTCTCTGGCAAGTTCTTTTAGCCGTTCTTCTGCAACTGTCAACATCCCACCGGTTCCGCATGCCCCATCATAAACAAGATAAGTACCGGATTTGATTTTATCTGCTATGGGTGCGAATATCAGGTCTGCCATAAGTGTAACAACATCGCGGGGGGTAAAGTGTTCACCGGCCTCTTCGTTGTTTTCTTCATTGAACTTGCGGATGAGTTCCTCGAATATCATCCCCATGTTGTGGTTATCGAGAGCAGGTAGGCGAACCTTGCCATTGGAGTCGTAGATAGGCTTGGGGCTTAAGTTTATATCGTTATCGAGAAACTTTTCAATAAGCTGGCCAAGGGCATCGGCGTCAACAAGCGTGGGAATCTGGTTATTGAATTTGAACTTGCTGAGGATTTCCTGCACGTTGGGAGAAAAACCTTCCAGATATGCCTCAAAATCAGCCTTCAATTTCTGCTGATTTGTTCGCGATTTAAGGTCTCGCAGGGTAAAAGGTGATGCATTATAGAATGCCTGGCCGGTTGCCTGACAGAGTCCTTCCTGATTGGTAATTTTTGCTGCATCAAGCTGTTTTTTGAGGTCGAGGACTTTCTGTTTGGTAGGTTCAAGGATTGCATCGAGACGCCGGATAACAGTCATGGGAAGGATTACATCGCGATACTTACCACGGACATAAACATCGCGGAGGACATCATCAGCAATACCCCAGATAAAACTGACGATCTTGCTATGTATTTCATGATCCATAATACTCTCTTGTTTAACTTATCACTTTAGCTGGATTATACATGATTTGAGGAACTTCTGTCCATATACCTTCAAGGTGCAACAATAAACCTGCTTTAAAGACACTGTTGGTAAGGTCGATTTGTTGAAGGCTCGACAGTAATTTTTGAAGGGCATTCAGGAATTTGTTTTCATCTCTGTTTTCAATTTTAACCGGTATTTTTTCCGCCATATTTTACTAATCCTAAAACTCTTATTTACAACAACGTCCGCAGAAAAAGGTCAATAAATGCCTAACTCAGCCCTGAGTTGGGTTTCAGCCTCTTTCCAGTTTCGCTCGTCTTCGCCGGGTTTGCAGCCGCGATTTTGCCAGATGAGCTTCGCCCGCTCCGCAATCTGCTCATGCGCTAGTGTCTTTTCCGGCTTGAATAGGTTGACTATCGGGTCACAGGCAGGATCTATTGGTTTGTTCTCAATCTTTATGCTTACTGCTTTGTCCGGTGCGGTTATTACACTGCCTGATTGAACGTTTTGATTCTTTTTTATATTGGTGCGATTCTTTGCCATAGTATTTACTCCTAAATTTAATGCACATACCGCTGAAAAAAGCACAATATCACTATAAACAAAGAAAATCAAGTATTTTAACAGACATAATATGCCATCAAAAGCCATGAGAAACAATAAAATACCAAAATCATATACTTGCTCCGCCGTTTACAAGAAATATTTCACATTTAACCATTTAGCCATTTTTTCAGGATCGCTTACGCAGGGGAATCCCTGATTTTCTATTATATTCTTCACATTTGTGCCCAAATCTGAAATAGGGAGCACTAAAAATCTACATATAAATCATGGAAAAGTGATAGTTGCTATTAAAATTGATTTTTGGAGAATTTGAACTATGTTATCAATATTACAGGTCAAATATGCCCAGAAATAACAGTAATTACCCTAAAATCAATTATTTTCATAGAAAAATCACCACTTTGGTGCGAAAAAGTCACCCTGAAATATTAAAAAAGAACACCACATTATATCAGGCGCTTCACACGGCCAAAATATTGACTATAAAATTCCAAAAAAATACAAATATTTTTCATGTCCCTTCGATATTTTAATTATTTCTTTTTCCCCTGTCATATTTTTTTAAATACATAGCTACCACAATGGACATATGTCAAAAAAAATGATATAATAATTGGGTTTTAGGAAAGGATGCATGTTCAAAAAAGGGATTTCCAATAAATTTAGTATTATTTATTTAAGTTTTAGTAACTAAATTTACCTAAAAATTGTATGAGGATTATAAAAATGAATGATTTAGGATTACACAATATGATAAAATCAAATCAATTTCGCCGCAAATCATCTTTTAAGCATAAGATTTTATTATTTGTGATCTTACTTATAGTTACAAATACGATCTCTGCTTTTGGTCAAACAATAACCGTAACATCACCAAATGGTGGAGAAGATTGGCAGCGTGGAACAACGCATACAATTACATGGAATTCAACAGGTTCCATTGCGAATGTTCAAATTCAATTGTTTCAGGGTACATCAGCCACTCAGACCGAATTAATCACCAGTAGTACACCTAATGATGGTTCATATACTTGGTACATTGATTCCGACGGAATAATTGACAATGATTTTAGGATTCGTATTTCAGACCCTACCCACTGGGGCACAACATATGACTACAGTAATAGCTATTTCACATTATCAGGTACTCCACCAGCCGGAACAATAACTGTAACATCACCAAATGGTGGAGAAGATTGGCAGCGTGGAACTTCTCATACAATTACCTGAAATAAAACTGGTTCCATTGCGAATGTCAAGATTCAACTATTTCAAGGTACATCAACCACTCAGACGGAATTAATTACTAGTAGTACAGCTAATGATGGCTCATATACATGGAATATTCCTTCATCCGGTGTAATTGCAGATAATTTCAGGATTCGAATTTCAGATACGACGAACTATACAACGCATGATTATAGCAATAGTTATTTCACATTATATAGTTCTCCTCCTGATGGAACAATAACCGTCACATCCCCGAATGGTGGTGAAGATTGGCAGCGTGGATCAACAAAGACTATTACCTAGAATTCAACTGGTTCCATTGCTAATGTTCAGATTCAATTGTTTCAAGGTACATCATCCACACAAACCGAATTAATTACATCCAGTACTGCTAACGATGGCTCGTATACATGGAATATTCCTTCATCTGGTGTAATTGGCAATGATTTCAGAATTAGGATTTCAGATACAACTGACTATACAACACATGATTACAGCAATAGTTATTTCACATTATCTAATACCGTTCCACCCTCTCCGGGCGACTTTGTAATTACTGTCAAAACAGATAATTCGGGAACCTCATCGGATACTCAGTTTAGTATCCCTACTACTGGCATTGGTTATAATTACAATGTAGATATTGATAATGACGGCATTTATGAAGCTATAGGTGTAACGGGTAATTACACTTGCAATTACGCTTCAGCAGGCACCTATACTATCCGGATAAAGGACAATAGCGGTACCAAAACAGGCTTTCCCAGGATTTATTTTAATGATAGTGGCGATAAAAATAAATTGCTTAGTATTGATCAGTGGGGAACCGGTAAATGGACTTCAATGGCCAATGCTTTCTTTGGATGTTCCAATATGGCAGGTCAGGCAAGTGATTCACCCGATTTGTCGAATGTAACTGATATGCACAATCTTTTTCGCAGTGCTACTTCCTTCAATCAGGACATTAGCAACTGGGACACATCGAATGTAACCGATATGAACGGTGCGTTCGCCATTGCTACCTCCTTCAACCAGGACATCGGAAGCTGGGACACATCAAACGTAACGGATATGGGTATAATGTTCGCCCTTGCGTCTTCCTTCAATCAAAACATCGGAAGCTGGAATACTTCAAATGTAACGGATATGGCCGGTATGTTCATGTCTTGGGGTTCCGCGTCTTCCTTCAACCAGGACATTGGAAGCTGGGATACTTCAAACGTAACGACAATGATTATGATGTTCTACGGTGCTGGCACCTTCAATCAGGACATTGGAAGTTGGAATGTAGAAGCACTAACAGATGCGACCGATATGTTTGTAGGTAAAACACTTTCCGCTACAAATTATGACGCTCTGCTCATAGGTTGGAACTCACAGAACCTCCAAAGCGGAGTTAAGTTTCATGGAGGTAACAGCAAATTTTGTGCTGGTGAAGCAGCCAGGACAAATATGATAAGTCTACATAGCTGGACGATTACAGATGGTGGAAAAGATTGTGGTGCTGTTAGTGCAGACTTGGTGCTGCAAAACCTCACTGTTACACGTCCGAGCGATACTTCTTTACGCACTTTTGCTTCCTGCAGTTTTGAAATTAAGAATAATGGTCCGCTTACACTTTCCTCAGAAAATATATTAGTAAGATTTTACCTTTCCAGTAATCCTACATGCGGCGATGCTGATGATAAAGAAATCGGTGATTTTGCGATGAATATCGATATTGATTCAGGGTCAACAATGCCTTTAACACTGGCAGGAACCAGTTTGACCAATATGTATCGTTTCTGGAGTGGTGGTCTTGTATCTAATGGTAATTATTATGTCTTTGCCAAGGTAAGTATAACTGATGGAACTCCAAGCGATCCGACATCAAGCAATAATGATGACGGCACTAGTTCGACTTTCAGTTACACAGGGGAAACAGTCTATTATACCTTAGCCGTCAATTCATCAGGTTCTTCTGGAGTAGTTATTACAAGCAGTACGGAACATGAGGGAACAACTAATTATACAAAAAGTTTAGCGAGTGGAACCAGCGTTACATTGACAGCCCCTACGACAGCAGGAGGCAAGTCGTTCACTGGATGGTCTGGAGGAGATGTTAGCAGCAGCAATCAGAGTATTTCTTTTACAATGAATGGAAATAAGACTGTTACGGCAAAT
>CAZMPL010000118.1:0-2514 GCA_964567805.1 uncultured Pirellulales bacterium
ACCGACAAAATTTGGTATGACAACATCCGGTGCGGTAAAAGAACAGACATGGGCTATCGCAGAGAGACTTGGATTTTCAATTTGCAGACGATTCACACAATGGTACCAGCTTCAGCCTGCACCAGATGTTTATAATCTCGAATCACTTGAACAGGAATTAAAAACAGCGAAGAAATATGGTATAGATACATGGTTATGTATATTTGATCCCCCGCCATTCGCATTCAATGGCAAAGCAGAAAAAATCAGCTATACAGTGTTCGACTGTAACTTGGAAGCATGGCGAAATTTAGTAAACACAGTGACATCTAAGTTCAAAGGCAATCTGTACGGCTGGGAATGGCTCAATGAAATTACTCCGGGCAAATACGAGGGCCAGATAAATACTTATATACAAATGTGCAAAATAGGAACTGAAACAGCAAAAGCGATTGATCCTGATATTGTCACTCTTCTGGCTGGAGGACTTTTTCCGAGAAGTTTCAGAGACCGGATTTTATCAGAAGGAGCCGGAAAATACATCGATGTCCTTCCGGTTCATTATCAAAACGGCAATGGCGTACTTGAAGCACGTCGCGACCTCGACCTTGCAGGATACAATAACATTGCGGTCTGGGACGATGAATCCGCGGCCGGCTTAAACGCATGGGCGGTACCGCCTCTTGAAGAATTGAAAAATACAAAACAGTGTGACTGGATACTCAAACAATGGCCTGACGAACTTATAGCAGGATGTGAAAAAATAATCTACTTCGGCGGCATGGCTTCTGTTGCAGGAAACTATGGCTATCTATTGGATGACTATAGCCCCCGCCCTGTCGCAGCGACAATCGCTGTATTTACGAGCAAGCTGGTAAATGCAAAACCTTTAGGAACATTTTTACTCGGCAAAGGAGGCTTGTTTCATCTCTTCGAGCGTGACAACAAAGCTATTCTCGTCGCTTCGACATACGAAAAAGATGGCGAAAGTATCCTGCTGAACACAGGAAACGGTGTAATTAAAATCACTGATTATCAGGGCAACGAAAGCATAGTGACCTCTTCCGACGATAAAACACAAATTCAACTTCATCAACTGCCCTGCTTCGTCGAACTTTCGGGACTTGATATTATAAAAGCCTATATTGTGCCTGAAATAAAAGTGTCCATGGTTGGCTCAGGAACCAGTGCAAATGTAACTTCGTCGCAAAAAATTATTCCGCATATCAGCATGCTTAAAAATAATAAAGGTAAGGTTACTCTGAATCTTAACAATGTTTACAACTTCGATCTATCAGGAAACATTGCTATAAACTTTCCTGAGTCATGGCCGGAACAAAAACCTTTACAATTCAATCTCAAGCCGCATGAGGAAACTGCACGCGAAATCACTTTTGAAATCCCAAAGCAAATTTCTGAAAAAGAGTATAATGTTAAAATCCATCTCGACTTTGATAATGAAAAATTACCTGAGATAGAAAAACAAGTAATTCTTACAGTCATGTCACCCGAAAATCTCGGCAATCTTATTACCAACGGTGATTTTGAGACTCCTGTCCGAGAAAGCAGAACTATTGAAGGATGGTATATAAATAATACAACGAAAAAACGCATCAGTTCCGATGGATTGGGCGATGGTTTGGGACAATACGTAATGAAATTCGAGAACTCTGCTGATTGGGTCACTATTAACCAGAACCTCAACCTCCAGGGTGGACAAACATATCTTTATACAGCCTGGATACGTAATGAAAATATGGGTACCGGTTCGAATATGACTCAAGTTCTTGCCGACGGAACCAAAATAAATCTATATGATGTTCAGGTAATATCCTGCGGCTCAAACAATCCTAACTGGCAATTATTCACCTGCCGCAAACAAATGCCTCCAAATACTAAAACTGTAAGTTTCACTCCTTTGGCAAAAGGTTCGGGCTGGGCTATGTGGGACAATATACGAGTTACGATATACGATGGAACTGATTATACCGCGGAAGCATATAGAACAAAAAGAAAACCAGAAATTGATGGCATTCTTGAAAAAAACGAGTGGGTGACAAAATGCCCGATTCCATTGATTGGAAATAACCAGCTGAGTTATAAAAAAGATAATTACCAATGGACACCTGACAATCTTAGTTCTGTCGCTTATATGATGTGGGACAGTGACAACCTTTACATTGCAATTAAAGTTCGTGACAACATACATTATGAAACAGGTTCTGGCTCGTCTATCGCAGAAGATTATATCGAAGGAGATTCCTGCATTCTTGGTTTTGATCCTGCTCATAGAGGCGCTGAGTCACAAACAAAAGCTTTCGCTTACTATATATCATCTTCTTCGCCCGGTTCAGGTTCCGGCTCACATACTATTTTCAGACCGGAAAACCACAGCGGCTCAAAACAATCCGGGCATCTTTTCAAGGATTCTTCTGTTTATAATATTGCTGTTTCCAGGAAAGACGGCATTTGCATATATGAAGTTAGTATTCCATTAAGTGAACTTGACTTAACAGGTGACATCGGAACAAAAGC
>CAZMPL010000118.1:2614-9386 GCA_964567805.1 uncultured Pirellulales bacterium
CCATGATGATGAGCAGTCATATCCATTACATTGAATCCTGTTAAAATATAATCCAGTGTAATACCTGCCAATAAAGCACAGCCAGCAACGGTTAACATGTAAATAATCGCCGTCCTTGAACCGAGGCTTTTCCATATAGTAGCAAGAGAAGCCGCGTTTGTCGCCGGACCTGTCATAAGAAATACCATCGCCGCCCCGGGAGTAAGTCCCTTCATCATAAGCGCCGCCGCAACAGGGACAGAAGCAGTCGCGCAAACATATACCGGTATTCCCAAAAACATCATTACTATCATCGCGAAAATTCCTGTACCGAGTTTTTCAACGAAGAAATCGTCTGGTACAATAGTCGATATAAAAGCGGCAACTGCTAAGCCAACCAGCATAGGTCTTCCTATATCGCGAGGCAGGTTAACAAAGGCAAACTTCATGCCGGCGGCTAATTTGCTCGACATTTTCTTATGGTGCGAACAGCAGCATTCGTCATGACACTTTTCAGGCTCGGCAACTTTTTCGTTCGATTTCTCACCGAAAACATCAACTAATAAGCCGCCGATAACACCTGTAATTAACGCGACTACCGGCCTGAAAATTGCGAACACAGGACCAAGAAGACTTAACGTTACAAGTATGCTGTCAACTCCAGTCTGCGGCGTAGAAAGAAGAAATGCTACAGTCGAGCCTTTACTCGCGCCGTGCTTGTGAAGTGACACTGATACGGGTATTACGCCGCATGAGCATAAAGGTAAAGGTACGCCAAAGAGTGACGCCTTCAGGACAGACCATATTCCCTTGCTGCCCAGGTGCCTTTCCACAACTTCCTGCGAAATAAATATAGAAATAATCCCGGCCACAAAGAATCCGAACAGCAGATAAACTGACATATCGGAGGTCGTGTTCCAGAATTCCGTTATTATAGTTTTTACAAATTCCATTGTTATATTCCTATTATGAGCATACACCCATTGTATACTCGTTGTATATTAGTACGTAAACAAATATTTTATGTTTGTTCGATATTCACGATTACCCTGAAGTTATTATATCAAGCTGACATTTTTTATAATAATATCTATGGAACTATAACTAAACTAATTCATCTGCTATTAATAAATATCCTGTTTTATCATATAGCAAATTACTATTAGACACAACACAGGCTAACGTTGTAAAAACGAACAGTCCACCGCAGGTGGATTTGCACATGGCCTTGCCATCCCAAGGGGAGATTAATAGAACCAAAACTCTATACCCTATACGCTCTACGCTACACGCTCTTTTTTTACACAATAGTTATCACACACGATGCAGAACGAATCATCTCCCGCAAAGCCGCCAAGCACGCAAAGATTTTGTTATTTAAAAGAAAAAAATATCAACCACGAATGAACACAAAATGTAGGGTGTGCTATGCACATCATTTCCTATCCAAGCCGTTTCAAAGTATCTGACGGTAACTCATTAGATAAATTTTGTAAAATCGTGTGTGCATATTTAACTATATCTAAGGATGTATCAGTTTCCTTTCGCTTAAGACTTTTCCTCTTCACCCAGTTTATTAAAAATAGTTTGACCTTTCAAATAAATAGGGTATATCCATATCTTTAGAGAGAGATTGTATAGCACTATATGCTCCAACAACTGATGATTCCGCCTCTCGCTCTGCTTCTTCGAGCAAGTTATTGCCTAATAGTTCTTCGGCTTTTTTTAGACTTAACAACGCTTCTTCCCATTTTTGACATATTTCAGGTCTCATAAACTGAACTCCTTGCATGCTTTAACTTTTTACTAACTAAACATCTCAAAAGTCTCAGCTATCCATAAATTCTATTTGAACATATGATCACAATTAAAATCAAGGTGTTGATCCATTTTTCGTGGTCTCAGCTTTTTTCTCTACTGTGCGTTCTATTGGATTAACTGCAAGATAATCGTTAATGAATTTATCAACTAAATCTTTGACATCTTCACGGATGCTTTTAATATCTGTTACACCAACAGTTCCTATCAAATCACTACTCCATGTTGTAGCTAAACACATTTTAGTAGGGTCTCTTCTTAAAAATACAAGCTCATGTAATTCAACTTCTACACAGACTCCTGTGATTGGAATCCCTTCTCTTATATTAGTTTCAACTTTAAGATAAAAAATACCAGAAGCTAAATCAGGTTTAGCTTGTGGAGATTCTTCAGAGAAAACTGTAATACCGTTCTGGCGAAACCGAAGCTCCACATCTGTTTGTAACTGTTGTTTTGTTAGACCATTCTTCTCAACTTCTGGTTCAAGACTCATAATAATAACTGTAATGTATTTCAAGCCCTTCAAAATATCTCTATGGTTTTCGACAAATTCAGTATTTGAAGAAGTTGGAGAAGCAGTCTTTTCTTCAACAGCAAAAACAACGCCAATAAAAACTACTAATACTATAATTGTAATCAAGACTTTGTGAGTTTTCATAAATTACTCCTTTACGTAATATAAAGCTTCTTACAAATATTGATATTTCTTTCTAAGAATAAAAAATATAATAACCAGGCACTGTTGAGCTTTATTGTATTAGAAATTAGCATATTACGTTTTGTTAGTTATTGACCACCCAATGATGGCAATTCATATTCCTTAATTTTTCTGTAAAGCATTCGTTCTCCAATTCCCAATAGTCGATTAGCTTGTTCATGATTGCCTTTATTTATATCTAAAGCATGTCGCCTAAACGGCTGTAACAAGCATTAAGAAAAGTTAATAATCCATCGCATGTCTTTTTGAATTCAGACAAATCTACATTTTGAGGAAGATGCTCTGTTGTTGACTTGCCATTTGTATCTTGATAATATCTAAAAGTCTGTCCAGATCAACTTTGATGTATCTGGACAGACTTTACATCAAAGTTGTGAAACTCTTTAATTAAACGTTCGACATTTTTCAGGTCATCTTTATTACCATTTGGCCAAACATTTTCTAAAATTTCTCGCACTTTATTCCACAAAGGGTCTAATGCATGGTTTGTCATTATTTTATTAAGGCGATCATCTTCTCTTAGAAGATCCATCTTTATTCCAAGGTAAACTATACTTTTTAAATACAATTCAATGCTATGACGATATAAATATGCAATTGGGAAAAAAAAGAAGTCAGGATTTTTAAGAAGTTTTCCTTCTTCAATGTAAGATACGATTATATCTGCCGCTTCTTTATAAACATCTGGTAAAGGTGAATCCCAGCCGAGACTCTTAACCCAATTATCCAAAAATGCTACTGTTGGATTCCTAACAGATCCCTTTTTAAATACTTTATCTTTATCCCCTGGCCATGGAAGTTCATTATTAATATTAAATTCATTCATATTATGCTCTCTATTCTTTCAATATATATGCCTAATTATGAATAAAATACTTTATATCTTTCGTATTGAACAGCAATTCGCACATGAAACGGAAGGCAATTTGCTTTTTCTATTAAGCCCGAAAACAATAGCGTTCATACTATAATCAACGATTCCGTTTTCATTACATCCGTCTTTCTTAAATTCCACAATATCTTTTTACGATAAAAGAGTATATTAATCAACAATAATTTTCATATTTCGTTTAAAATATACAGCATGGGCTAAAGTCGTTAAGATGGCCAAGCCCACCCATCTCCCCGGGAGCCCGAGGGGCCTACTTTTTCTTCGTTCCCTTCGTGTCCTTGCTACTCTGCGAAGTATCGCTACGAAGCACGAGTCGTGGTGAAATATCTTTGAACAGCATGGGCTCAAGCCCATCCTATGCGCTCAGGGCAGGCTTTTTCGTGACAATAAATATTTTTAATTTCTTAGCGGCTTTGCGCCTTGGCGGGAGATAGTTCATTTTGTCCTTCTTCGTGGTTTAAGTATTGAATTGAAGATTGCCGCACTTCGTTCGCAATGACAGTGTTTAATTTCTCTGTGCTCTCTGTGACCTCTGTGGCTAAAATAGTTTTTAGTCTTAAGTCTTTTGTCTTTTCATATCTCTGCGTCTTGGCGCCTTTGCGTGATAATAAATTGATTGAAGATTGCGAAATGACTCTTTGTTATGTACATTTTAAATATTCCTTGACATAATCACATGTTAAGTATATCTTTTTAGAATATTATACAGAAACCATAGAATATTATGTTAAATGCCAGCATGGATGAACGTAGAAATAGAGCCTATTGTTTTGGTTTGAGCACGGCACTCACTGCCTTTGCTCTGCTTGGAGGCATAGGCTATCTTTTCTCATTCTTCTTTCGAGAACAAGCTTATAGGATGCCATTAGAGTTGGCAAGTTTTATATGCACATGCGGCTATATATCTTTATTGGCCCCCATATTTTCGCTTATATATTATGCACATGATCGAAAAAGACAGTACCTAATTGAGGCAGTAATATCGGTTACAGTCTTTGCATTTATTATCATATTAGCAATTCTAGCCAATGAATGAAAAATTTAACATGCGGATCAATCCAGACAGACTGGCGTCTGCCGATTATCCACCGCGTAAGGTCAACAAAAATGAACCTCCCTTGTATTAAGTCTGTCTTCATCTTCGTGGCTCTTCGTGTTCTTCGTGGTGAATCTTTATTTTGCTGAAACATCAAGGCAGATCATTTTATTCATGTCTCGGATGATTAGTCTGCCGGATGCGAAGGCCATTGGTCCCCAGGCGTCGGGGCCTTCGAGTACTTTGGCTTGTGCCAGTTGTGTGTAGCCGCTTGTGTCCGCTTTTGCGAGAGTTAATGTTCCTTCGTCGTTGAGAATGTATATTTTTCCGTCTGCAATTGAGAATGGTCCGAGACCCTGCGGGCCGAAGCGGTTTGTGCGGGAGCTTGACCACGTGACATTGCCGTTCAAATCAAGGCATACAAATTCTTTGTCGGGGCGGACTCCCCAAATGTGATTATCGTAAAAAATCGGAGTTTGCTGCTCTGAGCCGAATGTTTTCGAATCGAGTTTGAAAAGCGACGTGGAAATAATCTTGTCATTTTCAAGGCTTAACTGAACCATCTCCGCGCCGGAGTTGTATCCGCCGGAGAAGAATACTTTATCATCACCAATAACAAGCGGACACGAAACGTTTGCGAGTTTGATTTTCCAGTCGGGGTATTCCCATAACAGTTTGCCGTCTTCCGCCGAGACCGCGACTATGCCGCCTGTTGTGCAATAGAGGTACATTTGCTTACCAAGAATATTAGCTGGCACGATTGAATTATGTGTCATGCCCCACTTATTCGGATTGGGAGTTTTCCAGGCAATTTCGCCGCTGTTACAATCTACGGCCATCATTAACGGGTCGCCGCCGGGCGCGATTATCGCTTTATTATCTACGATGATGGGACACTGGCCGGCGTACCATTCGGGAACGGTTGTGCCGTAATCTTTTACTAAATCGAGCATCCATTTGAATTCGCCGGTCATTGAATCGAGGCAGGTGACATGGCATTTCGGGCCGATTGTTACAATATATTTTTCCGTTACAGCCGGAACAGTGCGGCTCATGCCGTGGTTGCGTTTTATTTTTACCGGGTATGAATAGTTCCATATATCTTTGCCGTCATCGAGTGACATGCACCGAATCAAGTCGGCTTCGTTTTTCTGGTCGTAATCGATAACATATACGCGTCCTGCCAAGACAGCCGCCCCGGCGAAACCTTCTCCCAATTGTTTCGACCATAAAACAGGTGGGCCGCTTTCAGGCCATGTCGAGGCAAGCGGCACGTCGCACGAATCTATCGCATCCAGATTTGCACCGCGAAAACTCGGCCATGCCCCGGTTAAAGCTGAAGGAACTCCATCGAGTTTAACTAATGTCCCTGTGATTTTTCCGCCTGAAGACTGCTCAACAGTCGAAGCTGAATCAAGTTCGTTTGGTAAACGTACGCTAAGTTTTTTTGCGGGGTCTTCACTTAACCATAAGAACATAGAGACAATTCCCAATACAAATACAATGACTGGAATCAATCTGTACATCCCGGTCGGGAAGAAAGAAGAAGATTTTTGCACCTGATTTTCCTGCATTTATTCGTTCCTCAAGGCGTCCATCAATGAGCCCCTAAGAGCTACAGCCGCGGCTATCCAAATCCACAAAAAGGCACTGATACCAATCGCGACAATCATCAAATACGGCACATGTGCTCTTGTTGTTCGCAAAACAGGGCCAATCGCGACAAGAGCGGCTATAATGCCGCAAATCAATCCATAGAGCATCAGGCCGAAATGCTCATGGAGTATCAATTTTTTCAAAGTCGCTTTATTGTATCCGACCGCCTGAAGCATTGCAAGCTCGCCGCGTCTTTCCAGAACGTTGCGAAGTACAACGAGACCGAGGCCGATACTGCCGAGAACCATTCCGAGGCCGCCCAATAACATGAAAATTGAAAGATATGTATTCTCAACCGCCATGAACTGTTCAAGTTTTGTTGCGGCGGGCATAACTTCTATGCCGTAATATTGTAATTGCGATGTTAATAAAGCTGAAATTTTTGCTGTGTCATTTTGCGGAACATCTGCGAATAGCATTCGATAACCTTCATCCGAAGGAAAACGCTTTACAAATTCGTCTTCTGAAATAATAAGACTCCCCTGCGTCATCGAGCTATCAAGCATGCCGACTATTTGCAGGCGAAACAAATTCCCCTTTTCATCGACATAATCGATTTCATCGCCGACTGATTTGCCAAGTCCCCAGAATACTGTCGCATAGTCACCAATTGTCGGAACTACGTCACTTGAGATATTTTTATTCAGGAGCATCCACGCATTCGCTTTATCAG
>CAZMPL010000119.1:0-5892 GCA_964567805.1 uncultured Pirellulales bacterium
ACAGATATAGACGGAATGCTGCTTGTTAATGGCGATTTGTTTGTACAGGAAGGCTTAAACCTTACTATAAATGCAGCTAAAAATCTTCCTGCTTTATATGTCACCGGCAATTTATATATGGTAAAAAATTCCGTCTTAAATATTAATGGTTTAGCCGTTGTTGATGGACATATATATCTGGATTCTGGTGCTAATATAAATCAACTTGGAGGATTGTTTACAAAAGAGGGAATATTTGAAATAGCTCGTGATAGTTCAGGTAATGAAACAGTTGTATCTCTGTATAATGGGGTTGAAAAAACCGAGGGTAAATATAACGGCAGTTTGCAATTTGACGGAAGCAATGATTATGCTGAAGTAGAAAATGAAAGTCTCTTTGATATTACAAATCAGATTACAGTAGCCGCCTGGATAAAGGTCGGCGCCTTTAATAAAAATTATCAGGCGATAGTTACGAAAGGTGACAGTGCATGGAGGCTTCAGAGATATTCGAACACAAATAGAATTGAATTTTCATGTACTGGTATAGGTACCTATCAGTATGGCCAAATCTTGAGCAAAACAACAATAACAGCAGATAGTCAGTGGCATCATGTAGCCGGTGTTTATAATGGCTCTGCTATAAGAATATTTATTGATGGTGTACTTGATAATACAACAAATACAACCGGTTTGATAAGTACAAATAATTATAATGTGCAAATAGGTAAAAACGCTCAGGAATCCGACAGAAACTGGAATGGCTGGATTGATGATGTGCAGATATATGATAGAGGTTTGGAACCAAATGAAATAAGTACAATAAAATCAGGTTCCCCGGTATCTAATCTTGTATCGCATTGGAAATTTGATGAAACAGATTCAGAAATAAGCATAACCGCCGCACCTGAAAAAGCGGCAATTAACGTATATGATGAATACGGAAGTATCGAGAAGTGGGGACAAGCCGCAGGGGCTTTTTATAAAAGCATTGAAAGAAGATAACAGAATTTTTTGAAGTTTGCGTACTCTTTTGTTCAATTTGTAAATTCACATGATGATATTTCATAGCGTCGAACACCGTGCGTGGATGTTTTTTTTGTTTATCGGTCCTTGTGTGTGTTTGGATGAAAAATCTTAAATATGTTACAGGTTTGAATTTTTTGAGATATTTCATTGTATTTATAAAGCAATGATAGCAATAAATTTTAACTAATGTAACGATTTTGCCGGATTTTATGAAAATATCAAATCATAAATCGGAAATATCAACTGTAATAATGTGATTTTACGCATTAACCATAGAGCATTTCGGCGGATTGAATGAATTATACAAATCATGGTTGGTCTCATAATAAATATTGAGTTTAACAATGAAAAGTCTTTTTTTATTGGTGGGTTAAGGCATGCCACTAAGATGTCGAAAAATAGCTTAACGCGTATTATGAATGAGCGCAAGATTCATCCTTCGTAGTAGTACTACGGAGAACGGAAAGGAAAGAGTGAAATGTTTATATCAAAAATAAATTCGTATAGATCAGCTTTGCGAGAAAGTAGAGCTTTCGCGATGCGTGTCGAAAACGGTTTTACATTGGTAGAAATAATAATTGTTGTTGTTATTCTTTCTATTGCTGCAATGGCGGCTATCCCGCTGATGAGTTCTGCTTCTGATATTCAAATTCGTTCGGCAGCGAACTTAATCGCGGCGGATTTGGAATATGCCAAAAGTATGGCGATAAGCAGGGGACAAGATTATTCGGTCGTCTTCGATGAAGGCGCCAATAGTTACGGTATATACAAAAAAGGGGATACTGATCCGATACCGCATCCTGTTAAAAAGGGATTTGATTATGTAATGAATTTCTCGAATGACAGCAGGTTGGGCAAAGTTGATATTACAAATATTAATTTTGGTGGTATATCGACAGTTGAATTTGATTGTCTCGGAAGTCCGGATGAAGGCGGCAGTATTACTCTTAATGCAAATGGAATTGCCGCTACAATTACCGTCGAACCTGTTACCGGATATATTTCAATAAGCCTCTGAGGATAAATTAATGATTGGATTGAATCTGTTAAATCGTTCAATAAGGCCAATTGGGCTGGATATAGGTCACGATTCGATAAGGATGACACAGCTTGAGATTCGTGATGAAAAAATATCCGTTCGTGCCGCAGAGGAAGCACACATTGAAATAGACAAAATGGAAGATGAACAGGCATGGAGAAGCATGGTTGTTGCAACCATAAAAAAATTGCTTGCTAAGGGAAACTTTTCCGAGAATAACACGATTTCATGTTTACCGAGCGGAGATTTGAAAATTACCAGCTTGAGATTAACTGAAGCCGAGATCGATAAAACGGAGCAGGTGTTAAAACGTGAAGTTGCAGAAAGATTCAAACTTGATCCTGAAAATGATGCGATGGATTTTATTATTGCAGGTAATGTCAGGCAGGGAGATGAAATTAAAAAAGAGTTGGTCTTGTTCGCGTGCAGCAATGAAATTATAAGAAACCACATTGAAATGCTTGAGCTGGCAGGTCTCAGGCCTGTATCGATAGATATAATGCCTTGTGCTTTATTCAGAGGATTCGAGCGTTCCTTCAGAAGACAGGAAGATATCGAGAACGCAGTTGTTTTTGTTGATATCGGGAGTTTATATACCACTATAGTTTTCGGTCGAGGCAGAGAAATCTGTTTTGTAAAACAATTAAAAATCGGCGGAGAGAATTTTAATTCCGAAGTCGCTTCTAAATTGGGAATAACAAACAGGGATGCAGAAGTACTAAGGAAAGAACTGCAGAACGAAAATAAAACGTTAAGCAAAGAACAAAATAAAATTGACGCATCTACCCGGCAGGGAATGATAGATGCGATAAGTAAAGTTGCTGAAGAAATGGCCAGGGAAATTTCTCTTTGCCTGAGATACTATTCAGTGACATTCAGAGGAAGGCGTGTTGAACGCGCAATTTTTACCGGCGGCGGAAGCCATGAAAATATTCTTCTTGATATTATGAAGAGACAATTGGCTGTAGGAATCGAAATAGCACAGCCTTTTAGAGGATTCGAAATTCAGAATGAAAAATTGAATATTAACGAAAGAAATGGAATGTTATGTGAGTGGGCAGTTGCTGTCGGACTGAGCCTTAAAGGAATCGATGCAGTAAAGCACAGCAAAAGAGAAGTATGCGGCAGGACGTAAGATTGTTATGAAAGAAATTGATTTTCTCCCAGAATGGTATAAGAACGGCATAAGACGACAAGTTAATTACCGTTTGCAATACATCATATTGAGTGGTGTATTTCTGGTAATGATGGTTTGGAACCTGGTCTCAGCAGGTTATGTATCAAAAGTCAGGGCGAAATGTATGCAAATGGAAAATACGCAAATGCAATCCGAAGATGCTTCGGTGGAACTTGATAGATATAAAAACGAAATTGCAAAAATGAATGAGAAGGAAAAAATACTCGATAAGATAGATTCAAACATAAATGTTTCGAATGTTTTAGCTGAGTTAAGCTTTCTCGTGGAAGAAAAAATAGTATTGAGCAAGGTTGAATTTATTTCAGAAAAATTCAATGATAAATCTGACAATGGTAAAGTATCGCAATCAATGTCTGTGGTAAGACCTTCAGCTCAAGGTGATAATTCAAATGATTTGATTGGTAATGTGCGTTTTAGAATTGTAATTAAAGGAGTTGCGGCGAATGGCAGTGACGTAGCTGTTTTATTATGCAAACTCGAAGATTCACAATATTTTAATCATGTTAATTTATTATATTCAAAAGAATCAGAAGTTAAAAACACTAAAACTCAGAAAAATTCTTTCGATGAATTAATGAATAATCAGAATGCAAAATCTAATGAGAATATTAATGTTAGTGAGTTTGAGATTAATTGTTATTTATCAAATTATCTTAAAACCAGGTAAAAGGAGAATAAAAGTTTGGTTTTAGAAAGAAAACAAATTATTATTTTAATTGTAGCGGCAGCCGGATTCGGAGCTTTTGTTCTGTTTCGATATATCCCCGTCAGAAAACAGTTAAATGAAGTTAATGTTATCAGGCAGGAGCAAAACCAGGTAATTGCAAAAGGACTTTCTGATAAAGAGCAATTGATTTTATTTGAAGAGGAATTACAAAAACTCAGAGATAAGCTCGAAAATTACGAAAAAAACGTTCCAACACAAAAAGATCTCGGTTCTTTTCTTAAAGAAATCGCGGCTCTAATGGAAAATAATAATTTGAAAGATCAGGCTATTCAACCGCTTGAAGAAGTTAAAGCAGATACATTAACTTGCATCCCTGTTAACATGGAAGGAAGGGGAAGCCTGTCAGAGATTTATGAGTTTTATAAGAATTTGCAGGAGCTTGACAGAAAAATTCGTATAAAGCAGGTAAAGCTGGAAAATAGTAACGATTTCGATGGTGACATAAAAATGAAAACCGAAATTGTTATCTATTACAGAACTCAAGTGGGTTAACAGATATAAACGACCAGATAACATAAAAAGAAAGGAGCAAATGAAAAAAAATTTAACAAATAGTGAAAACAGTTCCGTAGGAATTGTCAGCCGATTGGCAACCGAAAAGAAAAAAACTGTTTTAGCAGTCTGTTTGGTTGCATTGATGGTATTTATGTGGATAAAGGTTTTCACTGGAAAGAAGCCTGAATCCGCAAATGCCGAATCAACCTCAACTCAGGTTGTAAAAGAAATGCAAAATGATTCAGAAGCAAATATCTCTTATATTAATCTGCCTGAGGCAGATGGCAGAAATGATTCAATTAAAAGAGATGTTTTTGCCGCAAATGAATGGAAAGCTTTCGCTGGTAAAAACGAAAGTGTAGTACTAACAAGAGAAGTAAATGTTGTACCGGGTGATGTTACTGAGAGCGTAATGAGAAAAATTGCGGATAACTTGAAATTGGAAGCATTTGTAATGGGCAATAGTCCTCTTGCCTATATTAATGATAGAATCCTTTCTGTCGGAGATAGCCTGTCTGTTACAGATGGAACCAATAAATATGAATGCGAAGTAGTTTTGATTGAAAATAATTCGGTTGTAATGAGATGTGGTAAAGCTGAAGTAATTTTGAAATTGAAAAAAGTAATTGAAAATGATTAAGAAGATTGATTTTGTAGAAACAGTAATAAGAAAAGGAGCATAAATATGTATTATGACAGTAAAGTAAGTGACAAGAAGAAAAGAATAAGTTTATTAGCAGTATGTTTTGTATTAACAATGATGTGGACTTTAACAGTTGTCGGCGCAGAACAAGCACCTATTGGCGCAGGCCAGAAAATCCCGACATTCAACTGTGAGGAAGATTTCGGTATTCGTAAGGCACTGGCATTGCTGGGCAGCCTTTGCGGCAAAAATATCGTTCCTTCTCCGAATGTTGACGGTCAGTTGGCATTTCGCAGTCTGAAGGATGTGACTTTCGAAGAAGCTATGGATGCTATCCTTGGCGACGGATTCGTATATGCACAGGAAGGCAACCTTATAAAGGTTTACACAAAAGCTGAATATGATAATATTATGAAAGACCCGAAAAGAAGAGTTCACAAGGTTATATCATTATATTACATTACAGCACAGGAAGCAGCAAAGCTTATTACACCGGTACTTAGTGACCTGGCAGTAATCCAAAGCAGTACAGAAGCAGAGAAAAGCATAACAGGCGGCAGCGGTGGCAGCGGCGGCAGTTCAGGCGGTTCTCTCGGTTCAGGCGGCGGCGGTAACAGCATGGCTTTGAACGATATGATCGTAGTATATGATTTCCCTGAAAATATCGAAAGAGCGGAAGAAGTTATCAAGTCACTCGATGTTAGACCTTTACAGGTTCTCGTGGAAGCTACAATTCTTAGTGCCGCACTCAATGAAGATATGTATCTTGGTGTTGACTGGAA
>CAZMPL010000119.1:5992-9369 GCA_964567805.1 uncultured Pirellulales bacterium
AAGATTATGGCAGTAAATAAACAGCAGGGTTCATTATTGATTGGTAAAAAACTTGGTTATCTGTCATCACAGAGTGTATCTGATGGTGGTACCAGTACTTCACAGGTTGATTTCTATGAAAGCGGTACAAGATTAGTATTCAGACCTTATATTGGCAATGATGGCTACATCAGAATGGAAATTTATCCGAAAGACAGTTCTGCTGAATTGAATGCAACAACACAGGCTCCGGATGAAACAACAACGGAATTGCAGACAAATATTATGGTTAAAGATGGAGAGACAATCATTATTGGTGGTCTATTCAGGGAAGTTACCAATGTAGTTCGTCAACAGGTTCCGATACTTGGAAATTTACCGTTGGTTGGATGGCTCTTCAGCGGTCAAACCGATTTGACACAGCGTGAGGAAGTTATCGTAATGCTTACACCGCATATTGTAACTGAACCAGTTTCATCAGCGGAAGAGAAAGCCGAAGTTGATCGTAAGATGCTCAGCACAAATGATGAGTTAATTCCGATTAGCAGAAGAAATATGGCTGAAGATTATTATGAATTAGCATCGAAGCTTTATCTTGAAGGTGACACTTCAGGTGCTATGAAGAATCTTGAAATAGCTATTAGTCTTCGTCCGACATTTATTAATGCTATAAGTCTTAAAGAAAGAATACTCAGGGAAACCAATCCTGATGAGTATGAAAAGCTTAATCGCAATGTCTTGGATAAAGTAGAAGGCAAATAATTATATAAAAGATCGTAGTATATTAGATTAAGGATAATCTGATTATCAAGAGGGTGTTTATAGGATATGGAGTAATTGTTTTGAGACGTTCAGGAAAGAAATTTGTAATAGTTGCTATATTGGCTGTTTGTATCGCAGTTATCTGTAATACAGTCAGAGGAACGGATTTCGATTCCGGAAACTATCCTGGATATTCCGATACGATGCAGGGAAGCATTTCTATAGTGACTTTATTATATATTGCCGGGGCTTTGGGCGTGATTTTAGCAGGTTTGCATCTGTTAAGAATTGCAGGAGCAATCACGTCCATAGCCAGGCTCCTGAATATCGAAGTAAACAATTCTCCCGATAATCATCCGCTCTCGATATTGAGAGTAAAGAAAATAAATGAATTATGTAAACAATTCAGTGAACATCTCGAAGAAAACAATTCTATTGAAAATAAATATATAAAGCAGATTGATGAGTTAAAAATACAACTTCAAATATCTCAGAAACGCGAAGCACATATAGAAGAAATAATATACAGCATTCGTGATTCTGTCATTGTTGTCGATGAATTTAACAAGCTGCTTATGGCAAATGAACCGGCAGGTAAACTGTTGGGATTCGATTTCAGGAATTCTCGTTTCAAGCCGCTCAAAGAAATTATAAGTTCAGAGCGTGATGAATTTCTGAATTTCCTTAGTCAGACCAGAAAAAGCAAGGGACAGTCGGCGAGAAAAGAAATACAAACCGTTCAAAATGGCAAACTCAAAACCTTCGACTGCATCGTTTCCTGTATTTATGACAATAATAAACAGGTATGCGGCGTAGTAGCAGTCTTACATGATATCACACGAGAAAAAGAAATATCAAATATGAAAAATGACTTTATAAGTCATGTTTCGCATGAGCTTAAAACTCCTCTTGCTTCTATAACCGCATATTCGGAAATGCTCGCTGACGATGAAGCGAATGATGAACAGACAAGGAAAGAATTTTACGCCGTGATTCAAAATCAGGCGCAAAGACTTAACCGTCTTATTGAGGATATACTTAATACTTCACGTATAGAATCAGGATTAATTAAAATTAATAAGGAATATCTCAGCATGGCAATATTAATCGAGGAACAGCTTAAGATGATTAAGAGCTATGCCGAAGAAAAAGATATTGAAATCATCGGTCAAAAACCTATTGTTGTTGACCAGGTATATGTTGACAGGGACATGATTTCGCAGGTTATTGTAAACCTGTTAAGTAATGCTGTTAAATATACAAAACCTGGAGGAACCGTAAAAATAGAATCGAAAATCGATGAATCCGCATCGAAGATTCAGGTTCTTATTACCGATACAGGCGTAGGTATTCCTGAAGATGAAATTGATCATGTATTTGATAAATATTACCGGGTTGAATCGAATAAAAAACAGGCCGGAGGTACAGGGCTTGGTCTTAATCTGGTAAAACAAATAGTTGAAAAAATTCACAACGGACGTGTTTTTGTAAACAGTCAGGTAGGTGTTGGTAGTACTTTTGGATTTGAGCTGCCTTTGGCGGCTAAAAATATAGAAATCACAGTGTAATTGAGAAAAAATCAGAATACGCTGTAATATTGAACATTTATTGGTGGAGGATTTACAATGGAACAGAAAAAAGTATTGGTCGTGGATGATGAAATTCATATCGTTCATGTAGTAGCTATAAAACTCAGAAATAACGGCTATGAAGTTATCTCTGCAAATAATGGTGCAGAAGCTTATAAGCTTGCCTGCGAAGTTAATCCGGACATTGTTGTTACAGATTATCAAATGCCGGTAATGACTGGAATGGAACTTGTAGAGAAACTCCGTGAGAATGAACAAACAAAAAATATTCCTGTTATTATGCTTACCGCAAGAAGCTTTGCTATTTCAAAGGAACAGCAGGAACAATTACAGATATCAGATTGTTTAAGCAAACCTTTCAGTCCTCGTGAATTGCTCATAAATATCGAGGATATTTTATACCAGAAAGAACTGGTTGTCGAAGCAAAGTAATAAATTAGATTGGAAGAAAAATATTAAATTATGACTATGTTGGAAACAACTGCAAAAAGTATTGAGCTGTCACAAATACGTGAATTAAAAAAAATAGGCGGCAGAATAACCAAATCTGGCGTAAATTTTGTCGTATTTGATACCAGTGATAATCTTATCATATCCGTCGAAGGTAAGAAATTCCAAAGCAATTATGAAAAGTTGTCTGCTTTAGGAAAAGATATGATAAGCCGGTATCAGGAAAGAGATAATAATTCATTAAGAAACGATACTCAAAAATTTTATTGTGGTGAAAATTATGTTTTAGGGATTGTTTTAGAGTCATATTGTTCGGAATATAAACCATTGGAAACTGTCGGTGTCATATTCATTGATTTGGGTGTTATACCGGCTGACCGTGAAAATAATATTGAGCAGCAATATGATGATATGCTGACTCTTATTGCTGAAAATTTCTTAATAAGGTCCGAAACATCTGAACAAATAGAAATGGTCAGTACTGAGTTGGCAAGAGTATATGAAGAGCTTGTGTTGCTTCATAAATTAAGCACAAACATGCGAGTAACTGAAGCAGACTCTAATTATCTTCAGATGGCATGTGACAATCTTACGGAA
>CAZMPL010000120.1:0-9352 GCA_964567805.1 uncultured Pirellulales bacterium
CCCATCTATATCTCGCTGCCAAACAAAAGGAGCATATGTTGTATCACCGGTATTATAACATGGAGAATCAGTTCCAATATGGTATTCATCATCGATAAAGTTCGGGTCTTTAGAAATATTCCCATTTATTCCGGTCAAATCAGATTGCCCTCCAGATGAAATATAATAATTTCCATTTTGATTTGCCCATGCGTTATTATTGGTAAATTTTAATGTTCCTTGAACATCTTCATAAAAATACACTCCATAATACGTTTTTCCATAAGCAAAAATATTATTGGAAACCTCCATTTTATAATCATAAGATAAAGAGTAATACCTGATATAAAGATTGTCCCCATATGAAGAATAAGTTCCATTCGGAGTTTCATAGGAACAAGTGTTATTTACAATGGTATTATTATATAACAATCCACCATATCTTATATAAACACCACCACCATAAACCGCACTATTGCCGCTAATAATATTATTACTGATGTACGGTTCCATATAATAGGACCTTATACCTCCTCCATAGTATGCGGAATTATTTTTAATTATATTGGATGAAATAATAGCGTTAGAATTGTAACAATATATGCCGCCTCCGTAACCACTATAAGTACCGCTGCTAAAATCTATCTGACTGTGATTATTAGTAATAATATTGCGTGTAATTGTAGGCGAGGCATTATAACAATATATACCAGCACCTTCCGTATTAACGCCGCCGGTTATTGTAAAACCTGTCAGAACTGAATCACGGGTCTCATTATTTTGAAAAGCTACGACTCTCCCAATACTATTACCATTTATAATAGTGGAAGCTACAATATCCCAATTTCTGGGATCTGTGCTTGAAAGAGTTACTTTTTTACCCATAAAATTGAGATTTTCATAATAAGTCCCCGGACTTACAATAATTATATCTCCGTTAATACTATTGTTTATAGCACTCTGTATCGTAGGATATTCTCCCGGTACAAGACGAACTGCTGCGTTAACTGGAAATACTGCGGCTAAAGTAAGAATTAAGCCTAAAAATAGTGATTTGTACATTTTTCTCTCCTAAATTTTTAATATTTTTATATTAAACACATTTAGTATATAAAAATAAGACGCAAAAACAAACAAATAGTTACACTATTTTTCGGATTTTTTCAAAAAAAGACAAAAAACCGGAAATTTAGATAAAAAAGGCAAATTTACAATAATATAGATGTGACTTTAGGCAGAAATAAAAAGGCACTTCAAGAAGCTTTTAATATCCCGAAAGTGCCTTTAAAAAATGATATTTAATTAAAACAGTACAAAATTTTACTTTTCTTCGATGCAGTATATGTTTTTGTGCCCCTTGAGAATAATTTGATTACCAACAATTGCCGGTGAAGCGTCAAAATTATCATCAAGCTTGTTTGCAGCCAGAATTTCGAATGTATCCGCATTTTTTACAACAACAGTCACTCCATTCTGTGAAGCCAAATAGACTTTATCAGCGGCACCTGCTGGAGAAGCGTAATATCCTTTAGCGCCTTCGAGTTTTTGTGATTCATAAAGAGGTTTTCCATCTTTTGCGTTATAGCAGGACAAGATTTCATTATTATTATAAAGTACGTAAAATCTGTCACCATAAAGCATTGGAGAAGGTACATAAGGGGTGGTTTTGTTTCCGACTTCCCATTTTATCGCATCTGTTCCGCTCAAGTCACCCTGGCGGCCAAGTTCAATACACTGGATTTTATTGCCCATAAAGCCACTTGTGCAAATAACCATATTCCCATACGGTACTGGTGATGGAATAACGTTTCGAGTCATGCCGCCGTATTGCCAAATAACATCACCTGTTTTCGCGTCATAGCTGCGTGTGAGACTTGTAGCACAGGTAATAACCTGGATTTTTCCATCAAATTCCATTGGTAAAGGAGTCGCCCATGAAGTTGTTTCGTCCCTGTTCTTTTCCCAGAGTATTTCACCATTTTCTTTATTCAGTGCATATATTTTTGACTGGCCTTCCTGATCCATTACAACGATTATTGCGTCACCTGCAAGAGCAATTGAGCTTCCTTCTCCGAAAGTAGCCATAATTTTCATTTTGCCAAGATCTTTTCCCCATTTATAATTTCCATCCATATCGTAGCAATATACCCCTCTTGAGCCAAAGCCCGCCCAGATATATTTACCATCAGTAATAGCGGAATTGGCTGCAAAACTTCCTGTTTGGTGCTTTCCCTCATGTGGTGTAGTTTGAATAGCCGTCTTTTGCCAGATGGTATTTCCAGTTGCTCGGTCAATACAAACAACATCAAATTTATAGTTTTTCATTGAAGAGGAACCTGCACCGCCTCTTACATTTCCACGAGAAAAACCGACTGGAGTTAAAACGACATTCGCATTCGCTGCCGCACTGTTACTTACTTCAATCGCTGTAAGAAAAATAATCTTGTTTTCCCATACAATCGGTGTTGACATACTATCGCCGGGCACAGGTACTTTCCATTTTATATTCTCTGATTCGCTCCATTTAAGTGGAGGATTAGCATTTTTGGCTACGCCGGTATAATCCGGGCCTCGCCAGTTTGGCCAGTTGTTTTCACCTGAAGCGGCAAAAGAACTGTTCGAAATCAGTATAAAAAATAAAACTGCATAAATTAGGGTAACTCTCATCTTAGTCATAATTTTGTTTGCTCCTGATTTAAAATAATTATAAAAAACCGGTTTTTGACACTTATTACGAGTATATAGGTAAAATAGTTCAAAATTAACAAAAAAACGTTTAATAATTTAGTTTTATCAATTTTCATGATATTAGATTTATGGAATTAAATGTTGCAAAATCCTCGATTTATAAATATAATCACTTTTCTTGCGCATTAATTGAAAGGATAAAATAAATGAAATATGATGTAGCAGATTTATCATTAGCAGAAAAAGGAAAGAAAAGAATACTCTGGGCAGATAACGATATGCCTGTTTTGGCTTCGATTCGCGAAAGATTCGCAAAAACCAAACCTTTAAAAGGTAAAAAAGTATCAGCTTGTTTGCATGTAACCGCAGAAACAGCTAATTTAGCAATAGCATTAAAAGCCGCTGGTGCGGATTTAGTTCTTTGTGCATCAAATCCGTTGAGTACCCAGGATGATGTAGCAGCTTCGCTGGTAAAAGATTTTAATATAGCTGTTTATGCAATATGCGGTGAGAATCGTGCTACTTATTACAAACACATTAATGCGGCTATAGATCATGAACCGGTGATGACATTCGATGACGGTGCGGACCTCGTTCATGAACTTCATAATCATCGCAAAAAAGATGGTGAGAGAATAATCGCAAGTATGGAAGAAACAACAACCGGCGTCATTCGTCTCAGGGCAATGGCCAAAGAAGGAAAACTGAAATTTCCGGTAGTTGCAGTCAACGACGCCGCCACAAAGCATTTATTCGATAATCGTTACGGCACAGGACAATCTACAGTCGATGGTATTATCAGGGCGACGGATTTCCTTATGGCCGGCAAAAAAGTAGTAGTAGCCGGATACGGCTGGTGCGGACGCGGCTTTGCCATGCGTGCCAGGGGAATGGGTGCAATAGTTATTGTAACTGAAATCGATGCTGTAAAAGCACTCGAAGCCGCAATGGATGGTTTCCAGGTTATGCCAATGGCAGAAGCGGCAAAAGTCGGCGATTTGTTCCTTACTCTTACAGGCAATAAAAATGTTATTCGCGCAGAACACTTCAAAGTTATGAAACATCGCGCAGTAGTCGCAAACAGCGGTCATTTCAATGTGGAGATTGATATTCCCGGCCTGAAGAAACTCAGCAAAAAAGTGAAAACAAACGTACGTCACTGTGTTGACGAATATATCCTCAAAAATAACAGAAGCATTTACCTTCTCGCCGAAGGCCGCTTGATTAATCTTGCCGCCGCAGAGGGACATCCTGCAAGTGTTATGGATATGAGTTTCTCGACACAAGCTCTGACTGCAGAATTCGTAATGAAAAATCAGGGTAAATTAGCTGTAGCCGTTCATGAAGTGCCGATGGAAATCGAGCACAAAGTAAGTACTCTAAAACTCAAATCAATGGAAATTAAAATTGATACACTTACGGCTGAGCAAGTTGAGTATCTTTCATCAAGCGGCGAAGGAACTTAAATCGTGGATAAGGAAAAAACTAAATCCTAAAAACCTGATTTCTAAACAAAAATAACATTAAATATTCAAATGTTTCAAATCCCCAGGGGACTTTGAATATTTGAAATTGTTTAGAATTTCGTGGCTTGGCCATCCCTAAGGGAAAATTAGAATTTAGAATTTTAAGACACGAGATTATGGAAAATAATCAACCAGAAAAGTCGCAGATAATTGTATCAAAGTCATTTTTGACTTCTGGTCCAACTTTGCATTATAGCCATAAAAATGTCCAGCGAAACTGGCTTCTTGCATTATGTATTTATGGTATAACATGTCTTTTCTGGTCAAAAATAGCAACCGGTTCATTCTTTTCATTTGAAATCGAAGAAGTCGCGACTCAGGCATTCTGGCGTCTCGACCAGTCACTCGTTACAGGCATAAGTATTTTCGAATATCCATGGCAGATTCTTGTACTGGGCCTTTTAATGGGTATCCTGGCGATTATACCGGTATTGATATCACAGCTTATGTGTTTCGAGTATAGCCTTCCCTGCATACTGGAAATAATTATCCTTGCGAATCTTCCCGGCTTTGCGATTTGTTTGTTAATAAGTTGTTTTGCTGTTGCGTGCAGACCTTTGCGTTTTCGTTCACGTTTTATTTCTGTTGCGCTTTGTGCTGCGCCGCAATTGGCCTACTGGATTTATTTCGGTCGCGGCAGAGGAGTCGAACCCATCGAAATGGGATTTACTTTTGTACCCTGGTTCGTAGCATGGTTAGACAGCCTTATAATGGCCGGATTCGTTCTTGGTATCGGGCATTTTATACGCTATAAGCCCGGCTTGATTTGGATATTTGCCTTCATTACGTTAAGTATAGCTGTTATCGTTTTTGAAAGTGCAATCGGTTTTGATGAACTGGACTATCAACTTTACATCGCAAAAAATAATCCAGAAGGAATTGATGACTTTCAACACGAATATAATATCGCTGAAGCATTGAAAGAAACGATAAGAGATCCGGTTGTTCAAAAGTATCTTCGTGATTTTTATTACCCGACCGATCCAAATTTAAGATGGGAAGTACTCAAAAGGGAAATTCAGCAAAGTTTAAGTTATGACCGCTGGCCGGGATGGTTTATACTTCCAGACAGCATG
This sequence comes from uncultured Pirellulales bacterium, assembly GCA_964567805.1. Taxonomy (GTDB): domain Bacteria; phylum Planctomycetota; class Phycisphaerae; order Sedimentisphaerales; family Anaerobacaceae; genus JAFGPS01. The sequence goes on from CAZMPL010000120.1 coordinate 5,270, forward strand.
GATTACATGTCCAGGAAAGATGTACTCTTCAAAGAATATGAAAAGTTCATTAAACTGCGTACAAAAAGTCCAAGAATGTCTATCGCGCTTTATTATAAGGCAATTCTTAGTGAATACAGCCCGGATATCCGATACCTCGGAGAAAATGAAATATTACGTTTCTATAGTGATTATCCATGGGAAAGATCAACGGAAACGTGGTTCATATTATATAACGAATTCAGCGATCGTCCTGAATCACTTGAAGCGCGTTGGCGTATCGCCAAACAATGGGCAGGAAGAGGAAACTTCGACCAGGCTCAAAATATTTTGAATGAAGCGCAGACAAAAATAATAGAACAACTGAAATCACCCGGAACAGAACAAAAAACCTCAGAATCACTTTTCAGCCGGTTTCAAATACCTACAGAAACAGCCATGACTGCATCCAAATTAAAAGATTTGCAAAGAAGAACACAACTGATACTCAGTCTTATCGCGTCGGAAAACAGATCCGAAAAAAAAGGCGTGAACGAAAGACTCAAACAATTTGTAATGTTAAACAGTCATTCTTTGGATTACCCGCAGCAAATTAATAACCTGCTTAGACAAACAGATGAAAGTGATCCTCTTCGTGACAACCTTCTTTTCGCCGAAGCCAAACTCGAAACCGAAGAAGATATTCGTATTCAGAAATTAGGTGAAATACATAAACAATACAAAAATACTGACGGCGGAATGCAGGCTTTTTACGAATTGGCCTTCATGGACTTTACCAAGTGGCGCCAACAGGATAATTCGAATGCCGAGTTAAAACTGAAATATAAAGAAGAAGCAAGAACTGCTCTTTCGAATTTTATAAGCATGTATCCGGAAAGCTTTTATATCGAACAGACTAAAAAGTATCTGGACGAGATTCAGGCTAATTAATATTGTACAGCGTTCATAGTACTCAGTACTGAGAACTCAGAACTAATTTTAAAAATGAATCAAAATAAAGATAATATATTGCTCATCGGTGACATCAGCAAAGCTTTTTTGGATAAAGCTTCTTTCGAAAAATCTAATTGTGAAAATTGCAGAACAATTTCAGAAGCAATAGAAGCTTTGAAAAATAATAGTTATTCAGCAATCGCCGTAGTAATGACTGGACTTCAAACAAAGATAAATGCATCGGTAAAAACTTTGCGTGATAACAGTTCCGCCAAAATTGTTCTTCTGGCACAAATGTACGAAGAACCGATTGCGATTCGACTTATGTGTTCTTTTTATAATGATAATCCTCTCGTCGATGATTATATGATATGCCCAGTTCAGGCGGATAATTTTTCGAGTTCAGTATTAGGTGAGCCTTGCCATCAGCCGCAAGACATCCCGGCGACTATGCCGGAAGTTCAAAGTCCTGCCGGTTCAGAGTCTCTGCATACAGAAGTCAACACTCAGAACGAAGAACTCTGCGCCAGGATAAGATATCTTGAAAAACTGGCAACTGAAGACGATTTGACCGGCATCAAGAACAGAAGATATATAATGGAATTTACAAGACAGATAATCGAATATGCACAACAGGAAAATGGTCGAGTGACTTTGCTTGTATTCGATATCGACGACTTCAAAAAATACAACGACCTTTACGGCCATACAGCCGGGGATGAGATATTAAAACAGGCTGGACATCTTATGCGTCGCTGCTGCAGGCCGCATGACGTTGTCGGAAGAATCGGAGGCGACGAATTCGCTGTTGTATTCTGGGATGATCCTTCAATTCTCAAAACCGTTATTGAACAATCCAAAACGAATGACAGGCGTTCTATCGAATCTGACCATCCGCAGGAAGCAATACTTATTGCTCAGAGGTTTATAAGTGAGCTGGAAAAAACTCCTGCTCTGGCTGGAAGTCAAAACAAAACAGGTTTAGGCCCGGAAGGAATTGGAACATTAACAATAAGCGGCGGACTGGCAAGCTACCCGCGCGATGGCAAAAGCGTACAGGAACTCATGGAACAGGCAGACAAAGCTTTACTGGAAGCCAAACGCAACGGAAAAAACAGAATTTACCTTGTCGGCAAGCCCCAGATTTCATGATTTAAACTAATTTTAATACAGAACTTATTATAGAAGCCCCATCAATTCATACTTGATTGATAGGGCATAATAGAGTATAATTCCGCAATAACAAATACAGGAATTTTATCCGCCATTCAATAAACAATATTAATGCAAGCGGATTAATCCGCTATCCGAAAAACAATTAACAATATGGCGGATTAAAGGTAAAGTAAGGAGACTTGTGTCTTTATATTTTAAGTCAATTTGCAGCAGCAGCGGTGGTAACTGTCTTGCTCTATGGTCCGAGCATACGAGAATACTTATTGATTGCGGCTTATCTTCGATGAAAAGAACAAGACAAGCTCTGAACACCCTGTTTGCCACAAATGCAAATCCGCCGAGCTCGTGCCCTGTCGCGGCAGGAATTGATTCGATATTACTTACACATAATCATTCAGACCATATTTCATATTATCCGCTCAGGGTACTCGAAGAATCTCGTCATACTATCCGTATTCATGATGATTGTGTAAGCCAGCTTAAGGAAAAGCATTTTAACGGCTATGGATTTAAAAATCTTAATATACAGCCTTTTAAAAATAAATCATTCGCAGTTGGTGAATTTACAATAAAACCTTTTGAAGTAAATCATAATCCTTATTACCCGACCTATGGTTTTCAGATTTTGCATCGTGATAAAAAAATCGTCATAGCGACGGATTTTAACGAATGGGAAAGTGTTTTTGATAATTTCATCGATGCTGATTTTATTTTTGTCGAATCAAATCACGATTTGGAATTACTGCAAAAGTATTATAATCCAAATAGTCAATATCATATGCCTAATCCACAAACAGGGAATTTGCTTTTGAATGTTATTGAAAACAGCAAAAAATCTCCTTCGACAATTATGCTCGGACATATCAGTGAACAGAGAAACGAACGTGATATAGCTCGAAGAGAAACAGTTTCTGTTTTTGAAAAATCTGGAAAGCAAATTGATTTTGAGTTACTCACCGCACCGCTAAGAGATTGCAGCGAACTAATTGAAATAAGTTGAAATTTAACCGCCGGAATCGCAGAGAACGCAAAGAAAGAAAATATAATCAAATTTCTATGCGCTCCCAGCGTACTTTGCGGTAAATAAATTATTAACAGTTTTATAAAAATGAAAAGAAAATTAAGAAAACATTTCGCTGGTTTTACTTTGATTGAATTGCTGGTGGTAATAGCAATCATCGCCCTGCTTTTATCCATACTCATGCCATCTCTGAGGAAAGCAAAAACATTGGCGGTTCGTCTCAGGTGTACAAGTAATCTTAAGCAGATTGATTTGGCGATGAATATGTATCTGAACAACAACGACAATACTTTTCCCTGTGCCCAGGATCCATTGCCTACTGGATACTGGCTTTGGATGGGTCGAGGCTGGAGATCTTTTCTTGAGCAGGAAATGGGTGGAAATATCGACGCGAATAATCCCTCTGTTTTATTCTGTCCGCAGGATAAAACATCGAAGGAAAAATTCGAGTCCACGAGTTATTCCTATTCGATGTCATTCTATCATAGCCCCGAACAGATAGATTCTTTAAACAAAACAGAAAATACTTATAAAAACCCGTTACCATCTATTAAACAAAAAGAATTGAATGTCGCCAAACCTTCAGGAAAAATTATCATCGGCGAATGGTTAAGCAATCACACGCCGATAGAAGGTGACTCCGGCTGGTGGTGCTGGGAAGGTTCAAGGAACTTTCTTTTTGTTGACGGCCATATAGAAATAGTTGAAGCAAAAAATATTCGAGCCGCACTAGATGGATTTCCAGATGCGAATCTGACTGTTTATGGAATAAAAGGGATAGACTGGCCCGCCCAGAACCAGAGCAGTTCAGATTCCTCGACAGATTAAACCGGCAATATCAACTAAAATAATCAGCAATACCCCTATTAATCTTTATTCGAGGTTTCTTCTGATAGCAGAAGCTGCTGATATTGTATTTTCAATATCACCATTCTTTACAGTCATTAAAATCTGTACGCTTTTTACGCTTATAT
>CAZMPL010000121.1:0-9238 GCA_964567805.1 uncultured Pirellulales bacterium
CTCTGACGAATTGGCGAAAAGATATTTAAGATAAAATGGTATTTCTTTCGGCCATCGAGGTCCCCATGTTTCGAGGAAATTTCGAGTTGCTTTAACAAAAACAAGCCCGGCATAGCATACATATGGCGGCGGATCATCATATAGAATCGCCTGCTCGAAAATCGGCCTGTTTAAAGCTATGGTTGCGGTCGCTGTTTTCAATTCGCCTTGCCTGTAAAATGTAAGGTTAATTGTTTCTCCGATTTGCTTTGATTCTATCGCTTCCGAAATAGACGACCTCAGGCCGTTTATCATAATCATTCCATCGTTATCGATATTATAATCATCGATTTTTGTCAGGACGTCATTTTTCTTGAGAGTAGATTCTACGGACGAGTTCAATAAAGTTCCAATGACAACCAGTCCATCCTGGTCCGCGGGAACTTTCAGATATTTTCTATAACTTTCGTTATGCAAACCCGGGAAAAACATCGCTCCCATCGAACCGTAACTGTCATATTTATCGTCCTTGATATCTTTGAGAAAATGTTTGATTACGGTTGTCGGAATCATATATCCGATATTATCCGCTTCCTGCAGTCCCTGGAAAGCGACTCCTGTAACTTTACCATTTTGAATGACTGGTCCGCCGCTGTTACCCGGATTAATCGCGGCGTCTGTTTGTATGACGAGATGACCGTCGGCGCCGCTATGGGCATATATATCTGATTCGATTCTCGAAATTACACCTTCGGTTACGGAAATTCTGTCGCCTCCCATAGGAAAACCGTAAGTCGATACAGTGCTGTTTACTTTCGGCAAATCTGATAATTCCAGGGCAACTGTGTCATTAAAAAAGCTTTTGTCTTCGACCGCAAGAACCGCTAAATCGCAATCGTGCCCGACGAATAAGACTTTCGCAAGATAACGACCTGCTGTGTTTTCTTTTCGAATTTCGAGATATTTATAATCGCTTACATTATGTGCGTTTGTGAGAATCAGGTTATTTGCGATTAAAAAACCTGTGCCGCTGCTTTGTGACATGCTTTCCAATTTCCACGGCGTAACATAATTGTACTCCTGTCTGAATGTAATGATAAGGAAAACGGATTTTTCCGGTTCCTTCAGGCCGCTGTCTTGTGCCGCATATGTTGAAGCGATAGTTGTAAATAGAAAAATAATTGCTAAAAAGACATTTTTTCCGTATTGCATATGAATACTCCCTGAAAAATAGGATTTACCATGTTTTCTGTGATAATCAATCATGCCTTAATAATTGTACAATATTAGCCTTTATCGCAAAAAAATAAAGAACTTTTTGAATATGTTGGTTTTCTTAATATGGTCAGGCTCATTTTTTGTAAGAATTTCTTGCATTTTTCTTGCAATATTTTATGATTTCGTTTAGATATATTCCTTTGATTTTACGAAATCAACAGGGCTCGTAGCTCAGCGGTAGAGCAGGAGACTCATAATCTCTTGGTCCAAGGTTCAAATCCTTGCGGGCCCAATTGGAAATTTAGGTCTGTTTTGTTCGCACTTTTTTTTATCCCACAAATCATATGTTAACAGTTATCATGAACTTTTTATCAAATATTAATTGTATAATTCAAATTAAGGTCTCCTAAAAGATTATGTCTGTAAATTTTCCTTAACACCTGTCAGGCCGTCTGTTATTATCCTTTTCATATTAAAGGCAATATAAGAACTATATATTATTTACTCAGTGTATGAACTATGAATACTAAAAAAATCCTGGTTGCAAGAATACTTCCTGACATAGGAGCCAAATTATTAAAAGAAGCCGGTTTTTCTGTTACTCTATGGAATGAGGACAGGCCTATGACTCAACAAGAGTTGATTGAAAAATCAAAAAAGCACGACGCTTTATTTTGTACAATAACAGAAAAGCTGGACAAAACGTTTTTTAACGCGTGCTCTCACCTGAACATTATATCGCAATTCGCTGTCGGTTATGATAATATAGATGTAACAGAAGCGACAAGGTTAGGTATTCCTATCGGAAATACACCTGATGTGCTAAGTGAGGCCACCGCGGATATTGCGTTCGGTTTGATGATTGCTACATCGCGAAAATTCATCCATACGCATAAAAAAATTTTGAAAGGGCAATGGAATTACTTCAGACCAACCGCGGATTTGGGTATAGAAATAAAAAATAAAACCCTGGGAATTTATGGTCTCGGTCGAATTGGTATTGAAATGGCCAGGCGATGTATCGGCGCATATAACATGAAAGTTATATACCACAATCGCAAGCCGAATCCGAAAGCAGAACGAGAATTACATGCCAAGTATGTTGATTTCCCCGGCTTACTCGCACAGAGTGATGTGATTTCAGTTCATTGTACTCTAAATAGCGAGTCGGAAGGTGTATTTGATAAAAACGCATTTAAACAAATGAAACCGACTTCAATATTTATTAACACTTCGCGAGGAGCGGTTCATAATGAATCCGATTTAATAGAAGCGTTACAGACCGGGGCAATTTGGGGCGCCGGGCTTGATGTCACGAATCCTGAGCCAATGCTGCCTGATAATCCTTTATTAGAGATGGAAAACGTTACTGTTCTGCCGCATATAGGATCAGCGAACAAAGAGACAAGAGATAAAATGGCGATGATAGCCGCACAAAATATAATCGAATATTATAAAAATAAACGGGTTCCGCACATAATTAATCCCCATGTGTTGGGAAATAAATAACTCAAACCGACCGATTTGTTTTTTGTCATACTGAACGGAGTGAAGTATTGCTACTCTGCGTAGTAGCTTATGCTACGAAGCACGAGAGCCTGCTATGAAGGATGAATGTTGTTACTCAGGTCCTTCGGGCCCCCAGGCGGACCTTGTCGAGATGACAACGATTAGTATCCGGTCCAACATAAAATCACTTATAGTATTCTTTTGCTCATAATCGGTCAGTTTATGCAGTTAAGCAAAAAGCGTATCGCAAATCAGAGAATTCCCTAAAGGCTTTTCCTGAGATATTCTGTATATTCATAAAAAAATTGTAAGCGTTCACAGAAAAACTTTCATTTGCTGGTTTTCCTGTAAAAAACGCACGATTGTCATTCCGCACTTGTTGCGGAATCCAGAAAATAAACAAATATGGATTCCCGCCTTCGCGGGAATGACAAAGTCGCATTTGCAGTGAATGGTTGCAAAAAAATTATGTTTTAATATCAGGAGTATTTATGGACAGAAGAAGCTTTTTGAAAACATCAGCAGGTATCGCTGCTGTAGTCGCGGTTGATGGCCTGAAGATGAATGCACAGGAAACGAATGTGATAGCTATGCCGGAATTGCCTTATGCACCCAATAGTCTTGAGCCTGTTATTACGGCTAATACTATCAGTTTTCATTATGGAAAGCACCACAAGGCTTATGTTGACAATGTCAATAAGCTTATTGTCGGGACTCCATTTGCAGGAATGTCGCTCGAACAGATTATTAAAGCAACATCAGGAAAGAGCGATAGCGTATCTATTTTTAACAACGCGGCTCAAGCGTGGAATCATGATTTTTACTGGCATTCACTCAAGCCAAAGGGCGGCGGGGAACCTCCTGCTGAACTGAAACAGAAAATCGAAAAATCGTTTGAAAGTTTCGATAAATGCAAAGAATCGCTTACTCAAGCTGCGACTGGTCAATTCGGGAGCGGATGGGCATGGCTTGTTGCGGATGGTGACACTCTCAAAGTTGTAAAAACCGGCAATGCCGATAATCCGATGACACAAAATATGAAGCCGCTTTTGACTATTGATGTCTGGGAACACGCATATTATCTTGACTATCAGAATAAGCGGGCTGATTATGTCAAAGGGATTATCGATAATCTCCTTAACTGGGAATTTGCGGCTAAAAATCTCTCGTAACATTTAACAATCTTTTTTCTTAAGCGCATAAAAACAGCCCTTAGTTTAATTTCGGGGCTGTTTTTATGATTTTGTATTACAGGGATACCTGTAATTATCGAATATTAAATGAATGAAATTCTGCTTCATTCGTTAATTGTTTTCAACATATACGATGAATGTCCATATGTCACCTTTGATAATCGTATTATCTGCTAAAACTTCATCCACACGCCAGTAATAAACCATGAAATTGTTAAGGAATCCTGTATTGTAAGATGTAGTAGTTTGAGCTTTGCTTTTCAATACACCCAAAGGATTATTTCGTGTCGCGTTTGTAACGGAACCAATATTTGTACCAAGATATACGTCATGTTTAATCGCGTAATCTCCCGCCGTCCAGCTTAATATTGTGGATAATTCATAGCAGTAAGAATTATCAGATGGATTCGGATTATATGCTTTTGTCATTGCATTAGGATCATTCGGGTCAAATCCTCCTGATGAAGACTTGCTTGCTTCTAAAGTTCCGCCATAGAATCCCAAATTTATTCTATTACCATTTGGTGCCGGTTCGTCACCGAGAACTGAATCAGGAGCTCCCGCGTCAATGCAGGGACTTGTGACATCGTCCTGAACCCATGTCTGAGTTCCAGAATTCCATCTGCTGCCTTCGGATTTGAGATGAAAATCGTTGTTGTTTGGGTCTGCAAAGAGTGGATTCTTATTAATATTGCCTATTCCAGTCCATCTACTGGTTCCTGCTTTTTGTACATCGCTGTAATCAATATAGAAATATGAATTGTCAAGGTTAGCGATACTATCGGTTCCATCCCAAATGATAGAGTTTAATACATCAATTTCGCTACCATAACTCCAGTATGAATCTGCATCGCAAGCAATAGCGTTTCCTTGAACTGCGCTGTTTTGCGCAAGTGTGCAATTCTTTATGGAAAAGTAGCTTTCTTCGCTATATATTGCTCCACCTTCGGAACCTGCTGTGTTATTATAAAAAATACAATTGTATAGTTCTGAACCATAATAATAGCCGTATGATATATTAGAGATACCACCTCCCGAGCCTCCGGTAAAATTATTTATAATACAGCAATTCCGCATTTCCATATCACCATAGTAATTTCTGATTCCTCCACCGGCTGTCGTAATAGCTTTGTTGTTAGAAATAACACAGTTTTCCAGATAAAGAAATCCTTCTTGGTTATATATGGCACCGCCTTCATTTTCTGCGGAGTTTTGAGTGAAATTGCAGTCCATAAATATCGGATATCCAATGTAGTTATATATTCCACCGCCCATGTCGCTTGATAAGTTTCCATTAAATGTGCAATTAAATATTGTCGGATCGCATTCTGAAATCGACATTCCACCACCATACCACGATGATGTGTTATTAGTGAAAGTACAATCAGAAATTGTAGGACTTGCGCTATTATCAATAAATATTCCGCCTCCATCTCCTCCCAGATTTCCCCATGCAGCAGCTTTGCAATTGCTTATGATACAGTTCGATATTTCAGGACTGCTGCTGTTTGAGCAATAGATACCGCCTGCGTTGATAGCTTTCCCGTTTGTTATTGTGAAACCGGATATTTCTGTTTCGCGTGATTCTTTATTATGCATGTAAAAACCACGTCCTAATTCCTGGCAGTCTATAATACAGTTTTCCGGACCTGTTTCACTATGGATTTTTAAGGATTTTCCGAACAAGTCGATATTATAGTTTCCATTTCCTGTATAAGTTCCAGGAAGAACTATAATTGTTTCAGTTGAAACTGCGTAATCGATAGCTTTCTGTATAGAATCAAACGGATGCTCAAGAGTTCCGTTTTCATTCGGGTCACTAAAATCTGGATTATACGCACAAGGATCATTAGGTGCATTATCATCGACATAAAATACTATATCTGGTTGTATTTCCGGGGGATTGAAAGCCATCACTACCGCGGCGTTCGCATCCACTCGGCCGTATCCATAATAATCATCTTTTCCCGGCTCGCCTAAATCGTGAGCGCTTTCCAGTAAAACAGTACGAACCTGGAGATTTGTAAGATTCGGGTCAACTGAAAGAACAAGAGCTGCTGTTCCGGCTACGATTGGACATGCGCCGGAAGTTCCGCTCATTGAATCAGTATAATCCAGAATTGAAGGATTTTCATTTTCAATGCTATAACCGTCTATACCTGTTATATCTGTAGTCCAAAGGTATGGTATTTCATCAAGTAAATCCTGGTATGTCAATGGGCCGCTTGGAGCGACAATATCCAGTTCCGGGCCGGATGCGCTGTAATGCAAAGCATTATCTTTATGATCAGTAGCACCGACCGCGATAACTTCTGAATAGGCAGCCGGGTAAATTACAGGGCCGCCATCTTCCCAATTCCCTGCGGCAAAACAAATAACACAACCTTTACCATCTCGGCCGATTCCGCCTTGTATCGTTATATCTCGTATGGCTGATCTTATTATTGGAGTAGCATAAGATTGACCCCAGCTGTTACTTAGTACATCAGCGCCATTTTGAGCTGCCCAACGCATTGCTGTTGCGATATCGATGTCAGTTATAAAAGTATAACTATCTAAAATTCTTACAGGCATAATTTTACAATTCCATGCGACACCGGAAACTCCGATTTTATTATTACCTTGCGCTGCAGCGAGTCCTGCACATGCAGTACCGTGAGCGTCAGAACTGTCTATTAGAGATGGTGATGGGTCATTGTCATCCTCGATGAAATCATATCCCGGTACAATATTATTAATAAGGTCAGGGTGATATATATCTACACCGCTATCCATGATGGCAATTACGATATTCGGATCGCCGGTTGTTATTTTCCATGCGTTAGTGGCATTGACATCTGCTCCTGCGGTACCGTTTGTTTGTCCAGAATTATACAAGTGCCATTGATTTGTGAAATATTTATCGTCGGGTATAACTTTTTCAGCAGGATTAAATTCAGCAAGTATTGGTTGTGACGCGATATTAGGGAAAGCCCATTCGATGAAAGCATTTTTATTAAGTTCCTCAACAGCATTAAAAACTGATTGAGCATTTGAGCCCTGGACCTCTAAAAGGTATTCTTTATCAGAAGATTCAAGTTTTTCTTTAATATTTAAGCCGAGAGTTTTGCATAGTAATTGCAGACTTTCTTCGGCATTTTCAACGGCAAGTTTTACGACTATTTCAGGTATTATAGCGACTGTCTGATTGTTAACTGAAAACAGAGGAGCCTTGTAGCCGCCCTGATTCAGAGATTGTAAAATATTCGATGCGCTGTTTACAGAAACATCTAAATTTTTTACAACAGTCAGGTTTCTTTTATTTATTCCCTTTATCTTTTGACTTTCAACGGTATTGATTGAGCTTAACATCCTCTGTAAAGTTTGTGTTGAAGAATCCTGTTCGCTGGATTGTACTACATATCCAAGGTCGGGTCTTGGGATAAAAGTCATACTTTGTCCGTCCGAAATTAAAGTATAATCAGATGAAGTTTGTGACTGACTTGTTACCGGTAACAATGCAAATAACGCAATCAAAATGAAAAATAAAACTCGCCTTAGATGTTTCATACATCTTTCCTCCTAAAGGATAATTAATATTTATCTTAAGATTTTATTAGAACGCTTATGCCATTTCAGCATATTATATGTCAAAATTCAAGTATAAAACCAAGGTAGATAAAATATACCTGAAAATATTTTGCAAAATTTATTATTTAGCACTAATCACCTGGAAACGCAGAATTTTCAAGCCAGTGATTCGCGAGAAGCATCAAATCGTTAAAATCAATTTTATTATCCGGGTACAAATCGGATGGTGTCATCAGAGGCAGGTCAAAAATCCCTGTCCCATTCGTCGCGACATAAGCAATTTCGGGTTGCGAAAGTGCATAATTATAGATTCTAAAGTCATCCATAAGACCATCATAATCGCCGTACCAGCCTGAACCTATAGTAAATGAATCGAAAGGTGACATCGCTTTGCTTGCATCGGTTCGGCTATTAATTAATACGCCATTTAGAAATACCTGCATTGTGCCGGTTTTTATGTCTTTAGTGAATGCCCAGTGGTTCCATTGACCTTCCCATTCTTTTTTGTATCTGTGTTTTCCCGAAAGACGTCTATCATATGGCAAATCTGTCCCGCAGTCCCAGTTATACATCCCGGTACCATTCCAGCATCCGATATTGATTGAAATCGCGGGATCTTTTCCATCATATTCATAATTGGAGAGTAAAACTTTATCTCTTTTGTGATATTCGAATTCAGAGCAAAACAGAGTATCTCTTTTATAAGGAGATAATTCACCTTTTTGCCAAAATGCGATAGTAATTCCTTCTGATATTTGTGATATGATTGAACTGACAGAATTCACTTCTACAGCGGCACCGGGTGTATTAAAGTTGATAGCCTGTCCATAAACTCCCGGCACAAAATCCAGAGTGTTTTTGGTAAACTCTCCGTTTGCATTATAACTTGCATCTTCAAGATTATCATCGAATTTATACCAGAACATTGGAGCATTTTTGGGTTCCTGAACCTGGTATATTTTATAGCCGCTTTCGAGCCAGTTATATGCCAGCTCACTGTAATCCTTAAAATCAACTATGCAATCACAATTGAAATCCGCTTCCAGTTTGTTTTCAGGTAAACATCTCGAAGAATATAAAGTAATATCATCAAAATAGATTGCACCCTGGCCTGATGAACCCGTTTTATTCGGATCAATTTCTACTCCTATTGAAATTGATTCTATGTTGGACAAATCGATAAGATTCGAATAAAGATTCATAGATTGCAAATCGATTCGCCAAAGCTGCCAGTTTTCATTTAGTATATCATTTATATCATCATATTTTATTTTGACTTCATTGTTTCCATCATTGAGAGCTAAATACATATTGCAATTAGTAGAATTGTATTCATCACCATAGAAAAATAACTCTATTGTTTTTGCGCCGGCAGCTTTCCAGTTTTGAGGTTTTTCAAAAGTATGAGAAAACAATGTTTTAGATGAGGCAGAATAACGATAGTAAAATTCTAAAGACTGGCGGCAGGAATGGACATGATAAGTATTTGTTGCAATATAACTGTAATTGTCTCCTTCTATGATCCAGCTTTCTTCGAGAGGATTTTCAGAAACATACGATTCGAAATCTTCGAGAGTTAATGAGTTTGCAACTGTAAAACGCCATGGTGTACCAGTGACAATATCATTTGAATCTGATTTATTAACCTCGTCTATTCGCCAATAATAAGTTTTTCCCATTTCAAGAGTATTCGGATTATAACTGTTTTCAGTTTGTGGTTGTATTGAATTGTTTATTGATTTTGCTCCTGGATATACGCAGGAAATATC
>CAZMPL010000122.1:0-9217 GCA_964567805.1 uncultured Pirellulales bacterium
TATCCTCGGGAGCGGCTGCAGCGGCGGCTATTAAATTAGCTCAAAAAGAAGAGAATACAAATAAATTAATCGTCGCCGTACTTTGCGATACGGCAGAAAGGTATATCAGTACTGCATTGTTCGATTCATAAGACTTATGGCCAAATATAAATGGAACATTCAATTACAAAACTCCCCTGCCGGTTCAGGAGAGTTCAAAAAAGGTAATTCAAATAAGCAGATTGCTGTTTTAATGAGCGGCGGCGTGGATAGTTCTGTCACTGCATATCTTCTAAAGCAGCAAGGCTGGGATGTACTTGGTGTAACAATGATTATTCCGGTATCATGCGGCGGAGGAGGAGACCGTGCATGCTGCGGTGCAGACGCGGCTTTTGTTTGCGATGAACTTGGAATCCCGCATAAACTCGTGGATGTTATAGAGCCATTCAATGAATTGATAATAGATAACTTCGCAAAATCCTATTCTGAAGGAGCAACTCCAAATCCTTGTGTAGATTGTAACAGCAATCTTAAATTCTCTTTAGTATGGGATGTTATCAGGGAAAATTGCGGTATTGAAAATCTCGCAACGGGACATTACGCGAAAATTTCAAATACAAACAACAATACATATCTCGGCAGAGCAAAAGATAAAACAAAGGACCAGAGTTATTTCTTGTACGGCATAAAAAAAGACAAGCTCGATAAAATCCAGTTTCCATTAGGTGAATTGACAAAAATCGAAGTTCGCAAAATCGCGAGTGAGTTAAATTTAACAGTTGCCCAAAAAAGCGAAAGTATGGAATTATGCTTCGCCGGACAGGGAGATTACAGAGCTGTACTGGATTGCGAAAAAATTAATCTTCCCGGTGCAATTCTGGATATGCAGGGAAACAGGATATCGACACATAAAGGAATCGCAAACTACACTCTCGGCCAAAGACAGGGAATCGGATACGCCGGAGACAAGCCGCTCTATGTAGCAAAAATTGACGCAAAAGCAAATACAATTTCATTAGGTTCACGAGAAGATATAAGCACAAATATCATAAAAGCGAATATGGTTAATATTCTCATTCCTGACGAGTATATTTCTGAAAAACAGATTTTCGGCAAAATCAGGTCTTATGGAAATCCCCTGCCGTGTAAATTAATTACTGCCGATGATTCTGCTATGACAGTCGAGTTCGAAACACCTATGTTCGCGCCATGCCCGGGCCAAAAAATTGTTTTATACAACGACCAGGACAATATTGTTGCAGGAGGAACAATAATTGATTATTTAAATCCTTATGACCAAAAGAAAACAGCTATTGGTGACATTTCGATTTCGTAATTTGCTTATTATATTTTACTATTTTCCTTCCTTCGGGAGTATGGCTATCGAAATTCTCACCATGCTTATCGTGCCGACGCTCTACTGTGCATTGAAAGAGTTTCAATTACGAAAAAAATAAGTGAAAAAAACCATGAATACAGAAGTCAATCAAAATTTTATCGAGAATAATTCAAATATGCAAACCGTAAAGGATCCTGTATGTGGGATGATTGTGTCGCAACCTTCTGAAGAACGAAAATTTGAATATAAAGGACAAACATATTTTTTCTGCAGCGCTCATTGTTTTGAGAAATTTCAAAAAGATCCTGAAAAATATTTAAACCAGGATGAAAAAGAATCTAAAGCAATTTCACCGACAGGTAGTTTTACATGCCCGATGCACCCGGAAATAGTACAGGATAATCCCGGTTCGTGTCCTATCTGCGGCATGGCTTTAGAACCTGTAGTTGCTTCTGCCGATACACAGGAAAACCAGGAATTAATCGCAATGACACGAAGGTTCCGGGTTTGTGTTTTTTTTACACTGCCGGTCTTTTTAATAGCAATGTCAGACATGATACCCGGCCGGCCGCTTCATAAGATATTTGGAATGAATGTCCTTATCTGGTTTGAATTTATTTTATCTATTCCTGTCGTATTATGGGGAGCCTGGCCTTTTTTCTTAAGAGGATGGAATTCTATAATAAATAAAAGACTAAACATGTTCACTCTAATTTCTGTTGGAATCGGAACTGCCTTCTGTTACAGTGTTGCAGTAACTTTATTCCCCCACATTTTTCCGGAATCACTCCAGGATGAACATGGCATGACGGCGGTATATTTTGAAGCCGCTGCTGTTATTACGACACTTGTATTATTGGGACAAGTTCTTGAGTTAAGAGCAAGGAACAGAACAAGTGACGCGATAAAAGCTCTGCTCAATTTGGCGCCGAAAAAAGCACGTCTCATCAAAGATGACGGTACTGAAGTTGAGATACAATTAGAGGATGTTAAAGTCGGGGATTTGCTTAGAGTCAAACCGGGAGAGAAAGTACCTGTTGACGGAATTGTTATAGAAGGCAGAAGTTCAGTGGATGAATCCATGATTACCGGAGAACCTATTCCCGTTGAAAAGTTTAAAGAAGAAAAGGTAACAGGCGGTACTATCAATGGAACCGGTTCGTTTATTATGCGTGCTGAACACGTCGGAGCAGATACATTATTGGCTCAGATAGTACAAATGGTTGCCCAGGCACAGCGCAGCCGCGCCCCAATCCAGCACCTTGCCGATGTTGTTGCCGGATGGTTTGTTCCTGTTGTCATTTTTATTTCGATATTAACATTTATTATGTGGAGCTTATTAGGTCCTGAACCGGCATTGGCTTATGCTTTAGTAAATTCGATAGCAGTATTAATCATTGCCTGTCCCTGTGCCCTTGGCTTGGCTACTCCCGTCTCGATAATGGTCGGAACTGGTCGCGGCGCGCAAATGGGTGTTCTTATTAAAAACGCGGAAGTTTTAGAGATTATGGAAAAAGTCGATATTCTGGTCCTGGATAAGACCGGTACACTCACAGAAGGAAAGCCAAGACTGGTTAAAGTCGAAACTGTTGAAGGCTTGGACGAAAAGTACTTGCTGCAATTAGCAGCATCTTTGGAACAAAATTCAGAACATCCTCTTGCCGGGGCGATATTACATTATGCCAAAGAAAAGAATATAAAATTATCGCCCGTAGAAGATTTTGAATCCATTACGGGACAGGGGATTGTCGGAAAAATCGATGGACATAATGTTTCTGTCGGAAATCACAAATTGTTTGAAGGACTGGGAATTGATACTAAAGCAGTTGATAAGTCCGCTGAATCAATGCGGTCAGAAGGACAAACTGTCATGCTTACGGCTATTAATGGGCAAATTGCCGGACTATTTGGAATTGTAGATCCCATAAAAGAATCAACTCCTGATGCCATAGACCAGTTGCACAAAGAAGGATTAAGTATTATAATGCTTACAGGGGATAACAAAACAACTGCCGATATTGTAGGTCGAAGATTAAAGATAGATAAAATCATGGCTGGAGTTTCACCAGACCAAAAAGGAGATGTAATTAAGCAATTGAAGAAGGAAGGTAAAAAAATTGCAATGGCAGGTGACGGAATCAATGATGCCCCGGCTTTAGCACAGGCTGATGTCGGTATTGCTATGGGGACAGGCACGGATGTAGCTATTGAGAGTGCAGGTATAACTCTAATCAAAGGTGATTTGAAAGGAATTGTACGCGCGAGGTCACTTAGCAGGGCTACAATGAAAAACATCAGGCAGAACCTGTTTTTCGCCTTCATTTACAATTCCCTGGGTGTTCCAATAGCTGCCGGTGTTTTATACCCCGTATTCGGGCTTCTATTGAGTCCCATGATAGCTGCCGCCGCGATGACATTCAGCTCGGTTTCTGTGGTTACAAATGCCTTGAGATTACAAAAAATAAATCTGGAGCAAATAACAACCATGCTAAATGCAAAAACAAAAGAGTAACCGGAAAAACAATAAATGACGACAACTATTAATAACAAAAAAAAGGTAATAAAAAGCATCCTTGAAAAATTATATGACAGGTATAATCATCGAAACCTGATTAAACCTGACCCGTTGCAATTCATCTATAATTATTCCAATCCAGGTGACATGGAAATAGCCGGTTTGCTTGCGGCGGCTCTCGCATACGGCAGAGTCGAACAAATTCAGAACAGCCTTACTAAACTATTTAAAATAATAGGTGACAGTCCCCATGAATTTGTAATAAGCTTTAATCAGGCTAAAAGAAATAAGCTCCAGAATTTCAAACATCGTTTCAATACAGGTAACGATATAGCCGATTTGCTTGAATTGCTGAAAACAATCTTGAAAAAATATGGCAGCATCGAAAAATACTTTTTGCTGGGATACGATAAATCACATGAGAATATAATCCCAGCACTAACAACTTTTTGTGATTCTTTATTAAGTATTCATAACACAAAACACAATGAAAATTCGAATCAGGGACTCGGATATCTGCTTGTTTCACCGTCTAATGGAAGTCCGTGTAAAAGAATGAATTTATATTTACGATGGATGATACGTGATGACGAAGTTGATTCAGGAATCTGGAAATCAATAGACAAAGCAAAACTCATCGTACCTATAGATGTTCACATGGGAAGATTATGCAGGTTTTTAGGCTTTCATGATAAAAATACAATATCCCTGAAAACCGCAGTAGAAATCACTAAACATTTTGCTGAAATAGAACCGAACGATCCTGTAAAATTCGATTTCGCGTTAAGCAGGATCGGAATCGTGGAAAACTGTACTGGAAAACTAACCTCCGCCTGTCAGGTATGTGAACTTTATATGTTTTGCAAAAATCGGTGAAATATTGAAAAACAGAAAGGAATGACATGGCAGAGAAAAAACTGAATATTTTATTTTTATGTACCGGCAACGCATGCAGGTCACAGATGGCCGAAGGATGGGCAAAACATCTTAAAAGTGATTCTATAAACGCGTATTCCGCCGGAGTAAGTCCTATCGGTGTCAGTTCGAAAGCAATTATATCAATGGCTGAAGCCGGAGTCGATATTTCAAACCATACATCTAAACATATCAATGAACTGAAGGAAATCAAATTTGACTATGTAATAACTTTATGCGACAACGCGGCACGAAACTGCCCTGTTTTTCCGGGAAAAGCTAAAGTTATTCACAGACCATTCAAAGATCCTTATTTTGCATCCGGTTCCGAAGAACAGGTAATGTCGCAATTCGCGAAAGTGCGAGATCAAATAAAAGATTATATAAATACCCTGCCGGAAAGCCTCGAAAATCAAACAAAATAATTCTCAAAAATATCGAAGGCAGTTTTTCAGACCTGCGCAAGAATCACAACATAATTTTTGCCGTAAACCTTAGCGCATTTCGGGCACGTAGTATAGTAAAAGTATATCATTTTCATTTGCTTCGACTTAGAGCTGACAAAAGCTTTCATGTCTTTAATCCATTTCCCGACATTCTGATACGGCCCTTCATAAACTTTGCATAAAAATGTACCTGATATTCTGGCCATTTCAGCGTCAGGGACATCCTTTGTTACCGCGATATAGACATCCGAGCCCCATAGAGATTTTTCATCACAAAGCACAATCTGTTCCTGAGCAAGAGCATTAACTTTCTGAATCTTATTCATACTTCTAACCATAACTTTGCCGAAATTCAGCGGGATATGCAAAAAGCTCGTTACATGGTCCTTGACGAACAATTTGTCATTGAAAGTAATTTCCTTTTCCTGCCACGGCTCAGGATTAAATCTTGGGCAGCACCCTGTTTCATTTTTCTCATTAAGCTCACTCATTTTTCACCTCTTTTTTACTTAAACGATAAAATCCCATATACGTATAATAAAATTATACAAATAAGCAATATATAATCCAGAAAAGAAATTATCGTTATAAATAAAAACTATAGCAATAAAAAAACCGGCGAGTGAAATCACCGGTTTTGGCTATGTATAAAAACATCAGTTTTTGCTTAGTTTGTTCGGACAACATCCGTATGTTTCTTGAGCTCTTCTTCAGCGGCTTTCCTTTTGTGTTTATGCCTACCGCCGGACATAGCTTCAATCTTGGCACGAGCTTTATCCTGCAGAGCGCCAGGTGAACGGGCTTTATCGAGCATTTCTTCGTAAGCTATGATACCTTCGTCATAAAGATTCCAAAGATGCTCATCGAGAAGCTGCATACCAAGTTTCTTTCCTGTTTGAATACTCGAATCGATACGATATGTTTTATTTTCACGTATAAGGTTTGCGATAGCCGGGGTAACAACCAGAAATTCATAAGCAGCGATACGACCTCTTCCTGTCGCTTTCGGACACAACGCCTGGCTTAGTACCGCGATTAAGTTACTTGCCAACTGGATACGAACCTGTTCCTGCTGACTTACGGGGAACACGTCTATCAAACGTGTAATAGTACCGGCGGCACTGGTTGTGTGAACCGTGCTGAACACAAGGTGGCCCGTTTCTGCGGCGGTTACAGCAGCTTCGATTGTTTCGAGGTCACGCATTTCACCGACGAGAATTACATCCGGGTCCTGTCTCAAAACACGTCTCAAAGCTTCGGCAAAGCTCGGAACGTCCGTACCGACCGAACGCTGGTTGATAACCGACTTTTTATGATTGTGATAATATTCGATAGGGTCTTCAACTGTTACAATATGACGGTCGAAATTTTCATTAATGTAATTAATCATGGATGCAAGCGTAGTTGTTTTGCCGCTGCCCGTCGGACCTGTAACGAGGAACAAACCTCTCGGCCTTCGACACAACGCCGCACATATTTTCGGCAAACCAAGTTCATCGAAGGTAAGCATTTTATATGGAATAAGACGCAAAACCATCGAGATTACACCTTTCTGTTTGAATACGGCGACACGGAAACGACACTTATCAGCGAACGCAAAACCGAAGTCGGTACTTCCGTCTTCCTGAAGCTCCTGCTGGTTGCGTTCGGGTGTAATACTTTTCATCAAAGCGGTTGTATCATCAGGATCGAGAACTTTGGTTTCAAGAGACCTGAGACCGCCGTCAACTCTTAATACCGGCGGACGGTTTGTAACAATATGTATATCCGAAGCACCCATTGTCACGCAGGCGTTCAAAATTCTATCCATGTTTATTGTTGACATTTACAATACCTCAATTACTTAATCGTTTTATTCAGATTTCAATTCTTCCTCTGTTTGTGTTATTTTTACTATTTCAGCAGGTGTTGTAATACCTTTGAAAATTTTAATCATTCCATCGTCACGAAGAGTTTTCATACCGCCCGCTCTGGCAGCCCTTCTCAATTCAGTGGTCGGAGCTTTCGCGAATGCCAGTTCTCTTACTTCGGTATTCAACTCGAACATTTCAAAAATAGCAAGTCGTCCCTTGTAACCTGCACCGGAACATGCCGAACAACCTGCACCTTTATATACAGGTGTTTTAGTTAGTTGTTCTTTTGTGATACCGAGAGCATCTATATAATAAGGATCAGGATTTTCATCTATAACTTTGCATTTCTTGCAGATTACCCTGACAAGTCGCTGTGCCATGATAGCCTGAATCGAGCTGGCACAAAGGAACGGCTTAACACCCATATCGATAAGACGTGTTATAGCACTCGGAGCGTCATTCGTGTGAAGCGTGCTGAATACAAGGTGACCTGTAAGAGCTGCCTGAATAGCAATATCGGCGACGATGCCATCACGGATTTCACCGATAAGAATAATATTCGGAGCCTGACGCAACATAGCTCTCAGAATTTTATCGAAAGACAATCCAATGTCATCTTTTACCTGGCACTGGTTCATACCCGGGAAGTTATATTCGACCGGGTCTTCTGCGGTAATAATCTTTTTATCCGGCTTGTTAAGTTCCTGCAAAGCCGCGTAAAGCGTAGTTGTTTTACCACTGCCGGTCGGACCTGTTACAAGAAAGATACCGTTCGGGCGGGTAATAATACGCTTGAATGTTTCATAGTTTTCTCGTTCGAAACCGAGTGATTCGACACCGATATTAACGGCATCCGGACGCAAAATACGAAGTACAACGCTCGGGCCGTGTACACCGGGAAGTGAAGAAACACGGAAGTCGATATCCTGGCCGCCGATTTCGCGTTTGATACGACCATCCTGAGGTAATCGTTTCTCGGCGATATCCATACCCGAAAGAATCTTAAAACGTGTAATCAAAGCCGGCTGCATGTTCTTCGGAATGTTATCACGTTCCATGCAAACACCATCGACACGGTACCTGATGCGCACCCTGTCGGCCATCGGCTCGACGTGAATATCGCTCGCCCGCATGAAATACGCATTATCGATAATAAGGTTTACGAGCCTGATAATAGGAGCATCGTCATCTTCTCCGGCTTCCTGGGCTCGTAATTTAACTTCCTCCATTTCCTGCCCGATACCGGCAAGTTCGGCAGCAGTTGCGTCGATACTGTGCCTGAGCCTGTCATCTTCCGGAGCGGCTTGAGCAGCCGTTAAATTTTTCTCAATATAAGTGCGTATTTTTGTAGGGTTGCCGAGATAGCATTCCGGATCTGTATTAAGACGAAAACGTATCGCATCGATAGTTTCCAAATCGGAAGGATCACCAATAATAACTTTTAATTTGCCGTTACTCGAACCAAGGGGAAGAATGTTATGTTTTCTAATCAAATCTTCGGGAATCAGTTTTGTTGCATCTGAGGGTATTGATGCCTTATCTACGTTTATATATTCTATACCAGATTGTTTCGCAAGTACTTTGGTAAGTACGTCTTCAGTAATTACACCTTTTTCCACCAAAACTTCGCCAAGACGCTTATTGCTGGTCTTCGAACTTTTGATGGCTTCAATGAGAACCTCTTTTTTCACCAACCCTGCTTTATAAAGCAATTCACCCAAATGCCTTTGTTTTTTTGTCGTCATAGTCTCCTCGAGATTATACTAACCCCAATGCCATATTATAACATTTAGACGGCAATAAGTCAACTTAATCTCAGTCTAAGCATGTTTAAAGCGGTATGTGCGGCTCTAAGTCTGGTAAACTCTCTGCCAAAAGTAAATAAACCCTGTTTGACATCACACCCGCCATCATAGTCCATACAAATATATACAAGTCCGACCGGCTTTTGTTCAGTTCCTCCAGTTGGTCCGGCTATGCCGGTTATAGCAATTGCAAAGTCTGTTCCGGACTTTTTCCTTGCGCCCTGAGCCATAGCTTTCGCAACCTGTTCACTTACGGCTCCGTATTGTTCAATCAAATCGGAAGGAACATCAAGCTGTGTTATTTTAGCCTGATTACTATAAGTTATCCAGCCGTAAGTAAAATAATTACTCGAGCCGGGAATATC
>CAZMPL010000123.1:0-9186 GCA_964567805.1 uncultured Pirellulales bacterium
TTTTTCTCGTCGCGGCGTAGTTAAAACGAAGCCGGATTGGCTTTTTTTTAAATATTTTGGCATAAATTTCGTTTTTTTTGACTTTTTTAAACCACGAAGGTCACGAAGTTACACGAAGGAAAACAAGAAATAAAAAAGAAATGGCAAGATTAAATTAATACATTAAATAATCTTCGTGCTTCCCGCCGGAGGCGGGTAAACTTCGTGTCCTTCGTGGTGAACAATTTTTAATAATGCTTTTTCATTCTGTTTTCTGTGTTCTGTATACTGTATTCTATTTTGTTATATATTATACAAACTTTCACCCCAAAAGTCAAGGGAAATAATTCTCACGCAGAGCCGCAGAGAACACAGAGAAAAGATTATTCCTTTAACTTAAAACTGAAAATTCAAAACTAAAAACTATTTAAAACCACTGATTTCACGGATTCACACGTATTTTTTGAAATATTTTAGTCAATATTTTTACTTCTGAGAATAGCCTTATATATTGTGATAGTGTGTTTTTGGGGATATATTTACCCTAACAGTCATAAATTTCCCTGTTTTGGCAGTGAAAATGCTTGAAGTTCTCTATTTTAAGTGATATTTTGGCTTTTTCGCGGGTCGTTCAGCGAATCAGGAGTTTTTAGAAAAGATATTATAGAGAGCTTATGCGGAATGTAATGAATGATAGTTGATTGTATAGAAAACATGAGTTCAGCAAAAAAAGAAAAGCAAGTTGTTTCGCTAAAGAGAGTTGCCGATCATGGAGAAGTTTATACTGCCAAAAGAGAAGTAAATGCCATGCTTGATTTGGTGAAGCAGGAAACGGAAAGAATTGAATCACGCTTTCTTGAGCCTGCTTGTGGTACTGGCAATTTTTTAGCTGAAGTATTAGAAAGAAAACTTCATGTCGTTGGCTTACGCTATGGGAAAAGCCAATTGGAATATGAAAGATATTCTTTTCTTGCCGTTACAAGTATATATGGAATCGATATTCTCGAAGATAATGTTATTAAATGCAGGCAAAGACTTTTTGACATTTTTAATAAACACTATGTAAGTCTTTTCAAAGATGATTCTCTTAATGCAGTTAAATATGTTCTTGAACGAAATATTATCTGGGGTGATGCTCTTGAATTAAAAACTGTTGGTGAAAATCCGAAACCTATTATTTTTTCCGAGTGGGCTTTCCCTTTTAATGATAGTAGAATTAAGCGTAGAGACTTCACTTTTCACGAATTACTTTCCTATGGACACACGATGGAGCAACCTTTGTTTTCAGACCTTGGTGAAAAAGTATTTATGCCTACTCCAATAAAAGAGTTTCCGTTAATTCATTTTCTGAAAGTTGCAGATGCTGAAAAATAATAGCTATAATCCGGATGTATTGAGCTGCCTTGCAAATTTGAGCAGCGATGAAGTTTTTACGCCGCCCCAATTAGTAAATAAGATTCTCGATCTATTGCCAAAGGAAATATGGAGCGATAAAAATATCAAAATACTTGATCCTTTTTGTAAGTGCGGCGTATTCCTGAGAGAAATTGCGAAGAGATTCGATGCAGGTTTGGAAAAAATAATTCCGGATAAGCAAAAAAGAATCGACCATATTTTTAGAAATCAGCTTTTTGGAATTGGGATAACAGAATTAACTTCATTACTATCAAGAAGAAGCCTTTACTGTTCAAAAACTGCAAATGGAAAATACTCTGTTTGTGAAACTTTCGACAATCAAAATGGAAATATAATCTTTGATAGAATTGAGCATTCCTGGGAAGATGGCAAATGTATTTTTTGCGGAGCAAACCAGGCAAACTATGAACGAGGCGAAGAACTCGAAACTCATGCCTATCAGTTTATACATACAGAAAAACTTGAGGAGATTTTTAATATGAAATTCGATGTTATTGTTGGCAATCCGCCGTATCAGTTAAGTGACGGAGGATTTGGAAGAAGTGCTTCTCCTATTTACCATAAGTTTGTTCAGCAGGCAAAAAAACTAAATCCTCGCTATTTAACTATGATTATTCCCGCAAGGTGGTTTGCAGGTGGTAAAGGATTAGATGAGTTCAGAGCAGAAATGCTTAATGATAAAAGAATAAGAAAATTAGTGGATTTTGAAAACTCAAATGATGTTTTTCCGGGTGTTGATGTCGCTGGAGGAATTTGTTATTTTCTCTGGGATAGAGACAATGAAGGATTATGTGAAGTAACAAATTTTTACAATAATGAACAAGTAACAACTGAAAGAGCTTTGGATGAGTATCCAATATTCATAAGGCATGGCAAATCATTACCAATTATACACAAAGTACTTTCTAAAAAAGAAAATAACAATAGACGTTTAAGCGATATTGTGTCACCAAGAAAACCCTTTAGCTTACCAACTAATTATACTCCAAAGGATAAAGGAATCCCTTGCTGGTTCACACAGAAGATTGGTCTTAAGTACGCAAAAAAAGATGATGTTGACGATAGGCTTGGTTTGTTGAATAAATGGAAATTATTGATACCGCCATATCCAATAGCCGGACAAACAGACTTTTCAAAACCTGTTGGCTTTTATTACGAAGGGAATACGAGAATAGCAAAACCGGGGGAATGCTGCACGGAATCGTGGTTGGTTGCATGTTCATTTGCAACAAAAGCAGAAGTTGTTGCATTCAAGTCATATCTGTTTACTAAAATAGTCAGATTTTTATTACTTCAAATAGTTGTATCTCAACACGTCACAAGGGATAGATTTTTATTCGTCCCTGATCTTGGAAAATATGAAGGAGAATATAAAGACAAATTATTACTCAAGCGATGGGGTATTACAAAAGAAGAGTGGGAATTTATAGATTCAAAAATACAATCAATTGAGGGTTACAATGAGTGACGAAAAGCAAAGAATCACCACTGACCAGCAGAATATAATCATTTATAACAGCCCTGACGGTAAGGCATCGGTAGCTTTGTATGCCAAAGATGGTACAGTTTGGATGAACCAGAAGCAGATAGCAGAACTTTTTGCCACCTCTGTGCCGAACATAAGCATACATATATCTAACATACTGAAAGAACAAGAGTTAGAGGCGAATTCAGTTGTTAAGGATTATTTAACAACTGCCCCAGACGGCAAAGATTATCAGGTTACTTATTACGCTCTGGATATGATTCTGGCGATTGGTTTCAGGGTTCGGAGTAAAAGGGGAACACAATTCAGGATTTGGGCGAACCGCAACCTCAAAGAGTATATGGTTAAAGGCTTTGTTATTGACGACCATCGTCTGAAAAATCCTGACGGCAGGTGTGATTATTTCGACGAATTACTGGAACGCATCCGAGACATTCGCGCATCAGAAAAACGCTTTTATCAGAAATTGCGGGATTTATTTTCTCTCAGCAGTGATTATGATAGAACCGATAAAGCAACGCAGATGTTTTTCTCAGAGACACAAAACAAATTGATCTTTGCCGCTACAGGCCAAACGGCAGCGGAATTAATTGTTTCCAGGGCCGATGCGGATAAACCCAATATGTCATTGACATCGTGGAAAGGACAGATCGTCCGCATGCAGGATATTTTTATCGCAAAAAATTATCTGACTAAAGATGAAATTGATACGCTCAATCGGTTAGTTGTAATATTTCTGGAAACTGCGGAATTAAGAGTTAAGGACAGGATCGATATTAGCCTTGATTTCTGGAGTGAAAATGTTGACAGGATTCTTGCTTTCAATGACAAGAATATCCTCAACAGCGCGGGTACTATCAGTAATGCTCAGATGGAAGAACAGGTCAGGAAAATTTACGAGCGGTTCGACAATCGTAGAAAAGCTTTCGATGCTAAGCAGGCTGATTTGAATGAAATCGAAGAACTAAAGGAATTAGAAAATAAAATAGAACAAAGAAAACCATCCGATTCCGACAGGAGCGAACTATGAGCAAGGAATTTTTCCCGCCGCGTCCAGAGTCGAGGCCAACGATTTATGCTTACGAGGATACGAATCCTCAATATAAAGGTTTGCTGAAAGTTGGATATACTGCTGTAGATGCCAAGACTCGTGTTGCTCGACAATATCCTACTCTGAGACCGGGACAACTACCATATAAAATTGTACTCGAAGAGAATGCCATGCGAAATGACGGCACAACCTTTACTGATAGAGAAGTACATAAATATTTAAGATACGTTGGAATAAAAAATCCAGAAGGTGAATGGTTCAAATGTTCAGTCAAGGAAGTGAAAGCTGCCATTGTAGCGATTAAAAATAACCAGTTAGATGAAGAAAATCGAAGTCTTGATTTTAAGATGCGTCCGGAACAAGAAGAGGCGATCAAAAAAACGTGTTCCTATTTTAAGAGCTTCAAGAAAGAAAATCCGAATAAGACACCGCATTTTCTTTGGAACGCAAAAATGCGATTTGGAAAAACATTTGCCGCATATCAACTTGCAAAGAAGATGGGATGGACAAAAGTATTAGTTCTTACATTTAAACCTGCCGTACAAAATGCATGGGAAGAAGATTTAAAATCTCATATTGATTTCAAAGGTTGGCAATTTATTTCTCGTAATGGTTTGAACTATGAGGATGTTAAAAAAAATAAGCCGTTTGTTTGCTTTGGCTCATTTCAGGATTATTTAGGAAAAAACACAAGTACCGGCGGTATTAAAACAAAAAATGAATGGGTTCATACAACCAATTGGGATTGTGTTATATTAGATGAATATCATTATGGAGCATGGCGGGAAAATGCAAAGGAACTATTTGAAGCTGAAGATGAGAAAGAAATTGAATATGCAGATGGTGAAGGAAGAGAATATTTTGATGAAGATATAATGCCGATAACAACAGATGCTTATTTATATCTTTCCGGTACTCCTTTTCGAGCTATCACATCCGGAGAATTTATCGAAGAACAAATATATAACTGGACATACTCTGATGAACAGCAGGCTAAAGAGCGATGGACTGGAGATGGCAATCCATATGCGGCACTTCCGAGAATGGTTTTGCTGACTTATCAACTGCCAGATTCTATAATAGAAATTGCAAAACAAGGTCAGTTTAACGAGTTTGATTTAAATGTATTTTTTTCAGCAGAAGGATTAGGAAGTAAAGCTCGTTTTAAGTATCAGAATGAAGTTCAAAAGTGGCTTGATTTAATTAGAGGGGCTTTTTCAGAGACAACTGTTGATAATCTGAAATTAGGAGCCCAAAAACCTCCTTTGCCGTTCTCTGATTCACGCTTATTAAATGTACTTTCGCATACTTTTTGGTTTTTACCAAGTGTTGCTTCCTGTCATGCAATGAGAAATTTATTGAGACAAAGGAATAATAAGTATTTCAATGACTACGAAGTTGTAGTAGCAGCCGGTACAAGTGCTGGTATTGGTGTTGAAGCTTTGAAGCCTGTATATGATGCCATGGAAGAACCATTGAAAACAAAAACTATTACTTTGTCATGTGGTAAGTTGACAACAGGCGTTACAGTCAAACCATGGACAGGTATTTTAGTGCTTCGTAACTCGTCAAGTCCTGAAACATATTTTCAGGCAGCATTTAGAGTTCAAAGCCCATGGACTATGATCAATCCAGATAATATTTCTCCTAACAAAGAAGAAATCATTAAACAAGAGTGTTATGTTTTTGATTTTGCTCCAAATAGAGCATTAAGGCAAATCGCTGAATATAGTTGCAGATTGAATTTTGATGAGACAAATCCTGAGAAAAAAGTTGCCGAATTTATAAAATTCCTACCTGTTCTTGCTTATGATGGCAGTTCAATGAAGATTCTCGATGCTGCTGGTATTTTAGATATGGCTATGAGCGGAACAACGGCAACACTTTTAGCAAGGCGATGGGAGAGTGCATTGCTCGTAAATGTGGACAATCAGACATTACAGAGGTTGATGAATAATAAGGAAGCTTTAAATGCTTTAATGAATATAGAAGGCTTCAGGAATTTGAATCAAGACATAGAAACCATAATTAATAAATCAGAAGCTATTAAGAAAGTTAAAAAAGAAGCTAATGATAGAGAGTTATCGAAAAAAGAAAAACAAGAATTAACTGAGGAGGAAAAAGAATATAAAAACCTCAGAAAACAAATACAAGAAAAACTCATAAAATTTGCTACCCGAATACCGATCTTCATGTATTTAACTGATTATCGAGAAGAAACATTGAAAGATGTCATTACAAAACTGGAACCTGGTCTTTTCAAAAAAGTTACAGGCTTAGAAGTTAAAGATTTTGAATTGCTTGTTAGCCTTGACGTGTTTAATAGTTCTCTAATGAATGATGCTGTTTATAAATTCAAACGGTATGAAGATGCAAGTTTAGTATATACCGGTATAGATAAACATAAAGATGAAAATATTGGACTTTGGAACACGGTATTAAATCCAAAGGATTATAATACTACGTTCGAAAATATGTAAATATAATCACTTGAGGAAGGGAATTTAAGGTTTTCCAATTAAGAATTTGAAATCTCTGGTCCATTGTAACTAATCCGTGCCTGAGTGCAAGCTATAACTATCGCGGAGTAATTTAAGGCTTCGGTACCCATTCTGATCCCTCGGCAGGTCAGTCGAGCTGTGACTAAAAATATAAATGAATAAGGAATTGGTGCGTTGGCACACACCTCCCTTGGTCCCGCAAGGGATGGCCAGGCTCAAGTCCATGGGACCTACATTTACTGGATTCCCGTTTTCACGGGAATGACAAAGTCATCTCTGCGGCTTGGCGCCTTTGCGTGATATATTTTGGAGTTCTTTAAAACTATTCGGGGTTCCCTGTATTTTATTACGGGAACCCTCGAACAAAATGGGGGGCAATAATTTTGTATTTATGATTACATTATTTACTCGTATCCTGAAGATGTTCTACATAGTCATTTAAATCGTTTAATTTCTGCGACTCATCTTCACTTATAGTCATATTGGCGTCTCTAATTTCCGAAATAAGTTTCTGTATCTGCAATGCTTTCTCTTCCATAGTCACTGGCGTTCCATCAGGATTGGAAACATTTTCATTCATCTTTTTTACCTGTTCCCAAAGATCCTCGACTTTTACTTTTGCATCCTCTTCAATCGGTATTGTCGGAGTAACAATTGTTTTTGGAGCAGTAGTCGGAGGTGTACGCGTCGGCCTTACAGGACTGCTTCCCGACGGCGGATTACTGCTTACCGGCGTACTCCTGTTTATCGAAGGAGCCGCACCTGTTATTCTTCCTGCGCCGGCAGGAGATATCGGAACCAGACCGGATTTTAATTTTCTCTCCGGTGTTTTCAGTTCGTAAGTCTCCTCGCCGTTCCTTACTACTATTACACCGTCTTTAACCTGCTCGATAATCAAATGATTAAATTCACTCGATTGCTTGACCCAGAGTCTGCGTTTTCCCTCTTCAATCAGAGCCTGTGACATTTCAGGATTGAAAGGATAATAACTCGTACTTATAAGATTAAATTTCGGAGTAACCTGTGGAGGAGGCAGAGTAATATTACCCATTCTATTAATCTGTTTTGGTGTCTCTTTCACAACAGGTTTCGGCGGATTAAGAACTAACGCGAATGCTTCTGCCTGCTGGACCAGCGGATGAGTCTGGTTTACTGGCGCTGCCGGCCTGCTGCCTAAAGTAGCCTTAAAAATATCAGCAATCTGAGGTGCATTCAGGAAATTTTCGACGTTTTGGTCGGTTTTTACGCCGTACTTGATGGGTAAAGCGAAAATCGCCATCGCCAGAAGCACCGCTATAAAACTTGTTATTCTCAATGTCTTAATCATAAAGAAAAATCCTTTTCACCAAGTCCTAAATCCTGAACTAATATATACTTACAACTCAAATAGTTTCAGGCATCGGAATCCGCTCAAAACGGACTCTTCAGGTTTCATAGTTTCATACTTTGAAATTAAAACCTTGTTCTTTATATTTTGACATTGTTTACGTCGTTTGGTTCCGTCCAATGTTGAATAATTTTAATTTTTTCTTCTTCGTGGCCGGCAAAATCACCGCTGTGCTCGGGTTCGTGGCATTTAAGGCATTGTTTTACTCTGTCTTCGATAGGTATGGTTTTATTATTGTAAGGGTCTTTGCAGTGCGCAGAACCCGGTCCGTGACAGATTTCGCACCCCACATTTATCATTTCAGGCGTTTTTGCCAACGATACGAAGCCGGTTTCGTCATCATAGCCTACAACATGGCATTTTATGCATTCCGGGTCATATTGCGAGCCGACTTCTACAAGTGTATTGTAAGCCTTATAGTGGTCGCTGAGAATCCATTCAGCGTATTCATATGAATGTATAGTTGGCTCAGAATGGCAATCGCTGGATTCGCATGCTTTCGAGCCGACATATTTCAAGCCGCCATTAACAGGCCAACGCAGATTTTTTTCCAGGAGTCCGGCTTCTTTGACTCTTGTCTGGTATAATTTATACAGGTTGACAAGATTTTCGTCCTGTTTTACTTCTTCCTTGAGAGCGGCATAATTAAAACTGAAATTCAATTTATTATCGGAGCCATGTGTAATTACAATACTGCTCACATATCTGCCCTTTTGTCCAATTGCACAAACGAGAGGTGACTCGCCGCGTTTGCTTCGCATTGTAGGTTCGTCTGAATTAATCGGGCAGATAATACAATCGACGATTCCAAGTTTAGTAATATCAGCCTGGATTTTGTCGAATTCCGCATTTTGATTAACATCGAGGATAACAATATTTACATTATTATTACCATGCTCTTTTGGAAATATTTGTTGAATATATTCCAAAGGCGCAATTTCTGGATCATAACTGACTACGAAAATTTTTATATCCTGTCCGTCAAGAGTAAGCTGGTTCTGGTATCCAGGAGCGATATCGTCCAGACTTTCATAAGGAGTAATGAAGTGCAGATTCGGATTGCTGAGCATTCCATTATCCTGGCCGATTTCAAGGTCCTGTTTTGTGAGATTTATGATATCATATTTAAGATAATCGAAAGCTTCTGTTATTGTAAGGAATTTAAGA
Source organism: uncultured Pirellulales bacterium (assembly GCA_964567805.1). Lineage (GTDB taxonomy): Bacteria > Planctomycetota > Phycisphaerae > Sedimentisphaerales > Anaerobacaceae > JAFGPS01. The sequence goes on from CAZMPL010000123.1 coordinate 8,988, forward strand.
ATTTCCTGGTCGGACTTTTTCGCGACAAGCGAGCCTGTATCGATAAGCAGTCTCTTGTCAGCCGGGACCGTGTTGAAAATGGCCGGTCGTCTGTCAAGTCCCCCTAATTGTCCGCCCGAGCAGCCGCACGGTTTTAAGGAACCGAATAAGTTACCTGTAAAAAACACAGTGATACTATCCGAAGCATTCACCGGCGCAG
>CAZMPL010000124.1:0-9131 GCA_964567805.1 uncultured Pirellulales bacterium
TTGCTGAATACATCGCATGCTGGTATTGAGGAGCATAAGGCGCCCACCAGTGTTCGGCTATTACTTTTCCATGTCGCAGAATCATCAGGCCGTGTACATCGTAGCCTTTTTCTTCGACCTGTTTGAAAAATCTGGCGATTGTTTCAGAAGGGACTCCTTGTTCCTCTGGAGTACTTCTCTGTAATCCATCATCATAAGCATATGGAGATTGCACAGAAATGGAAGATGAACATCCAGATGCAAACGCACAACACAGAATCAAAGTGATGAACAATTCAGAATGCGGAAATTTAACTTTCATAATATCGCCTTTCAAATTCAGGTAATATGTTAATAAAGTAAATTTAGTAGAATAATATTATACTTCTGTTGGCAATAGTATATAGAAAGTTATTGGATAGGTATATTATTTTTGTAAAAAAAGCTGCGAAGCGGGGATTTATTTATTTTCTATTTGGCCGAGCAGTCTCAATAGTCCATCAAGAATTGTTATTGGATGCGGCGGGCAGCCCGGGATATAAAGATCAATTGGTACTATATTTCCCGCACCGTTATTAACTTCGGAGTGATTCTCATAAATACCCCCGGAAATTGCGCATGCCCCGACGGCAATAACTATTTTAGGGTTACAAACTGCCTCGTATGTTTTCTGTAAAGCAAGTTTCATATTTTCAGGAACTGGGCCTGTAATAAGTAAACCATCGGCATGTCTCGGGGACGCGACAAACTGTATTCCGAATCTTCCCAAATCGAAACCGACTGTACCCAAAACATTTGTATCGGCTTCGCAGGCATTGCAGCCTCCTGCGGAGACCTGTCTTAATTTTAATGAGCGGCCGAAAAGACTTTTTGATTTTTTATCAAGAGCTTCTGCCAATTTCAATTCGTTTTTATCAAGAATAAGGTCGTTCCTGGTTCTTGCCGCGAGTCGATAATTCCTGCTGAATTTTAATGCGCTTTCGTGACATATATTTGCGCATTGTGAACAGAAAATACATTTTCCAAGGTCAATACTTAAAACATTATTTTCTTTTTTCAGTGCGTTAACGGGACATATTTCTATGCATTTTTTGCAGTCCCTGGAGCAATTGGTTTGATTTATTTCAGGTTTTCCGCAAAATCTGTCGGGAAGCTGCGGTTCGGTTTTTGGAAAACCGATTGTTCTGTATTTCTGTTGTATTCTTGCAAGTAACGCTTTAATCATTTTGCACCTTACAGGTCATGCCCGCAATAAGAAAGGTTGAAACTTTTATTACATAACGGAAAATCCGATATTTGCTGGTTCCTCATTGCCATGGATAAACCAATCCAGTTATGAAATGATGGATCGGTAATTTTGTAATGACGTAAAGAACCATCTCTGCCGGTAATGCCAACGTGACATATTTCACCTCTCCAGCCTTCAATCAGGCTTACACATAATTTGTCAGGATTCGTCTGCTTGATTTCTTTTGTTATCATTACCTTCGGATACGTTTTTATCTGCTCAAGTATGAATGAGATTGATCTTTGTATTTCGAGCCATCGTACATATGCTCTCGCGAAAACATCTCCCGTATGCCATGTCGAGACAGGTATTTGGGAATAGCTGTAAATACCGGCGGGGAAAATAAATCTGCAATCAATTTCAGTGCCGCAGGCTCTGGCCGGTACGCCTACAAGACCGAGCTCTCTGCATAATTCTTTTGTGAGCGTTCCTGTTTCCTCAAAACGTGACAATACAGAAGGTGTATCCCATAGCAAACTTATGGCGACTTCCACATCCTTTTTCAATTCGATAAGTTTGTTGGCAAGCGAATCCGCGATTTTTGTATTTGTATCGTAGTTTACTCCTCCAGGAGAAACCAGGCCTCTTCCAAAACGATTGCCGCAGAGCAGGGCGGTCAAATTAAGGAAGTCACCTCGAATTCTGCCGCAGAACGAAGATGTCGGCAAATAACCTATATCACCGGCAAGCGCTCCCAAATCGCCGGTATGATTTGCGAGTCTTTCCAACTCGAGCGCTATGCCGCGAAGTGATTGTGCCGCGGGTGGAACCTGGTTATTGCTGAGCGATTCTATAAGGTGACAGTATGCGGTTGTATGGCCTATCGTAGTATCGCCGGCCAAAGTCTGCATCTAATACAGAGTCTTTTTATTCGAGCCGTTAAGTAACGCGCGTTCTATTCCGCGATGCTGATAACCGAGCGATATTTCGAGATTCAAAACATTCTCGCCGTGACACTGGAAACGAAAATGCCCGGGTTCGATTATTCCGGCGTGTACAGGACCGACAGCTACTTCGTGTATCTGTTCGCCTTCGACCTGGAAGAAATCCATTACGGAAGGTTTGATTTGTTCGCCTTTTTTTCTGTTCCATGCGTCACGGCCATCAATATATGATTTATGAAAACGAACTGGTTTCAGCCATGGATGTCCTTCAGGAGTGATTGCCCATTGTTCCGCGATTTCACGTTCGAAAAGATGTGCTTGTGTGCAGTCCGGAGTAAGTGAAGGATATTTATTATTTACTTCAGAAGATAAAACGGACAGAGTGCCGGATTTATCGTCGGCAAGAATAGCATAAAGATAAAATGAGCCCGAATCCGATGGTACGGCAAAGAGAGAAACTAATCTTTTTTCTGATGCAACATCTTCTATGACAAAGTCCCTGAATTTATTAACAGGAACTACCGGAATCTGTTTAATATCGATTGCCTGGCAGTTATAAAATGAAAATGAGTTCGATTTTTCCATATTAATTCCCTCCCATTATTACAGCTACATCATGCAGGAGATTATTAACTACCGGCGGAATATATAATCCAAATACGAGTGTCAGAATTCCAAGTACCAGCGGCGGAAGAACCGATGTAATTGAATATGGATTTGTCTTAAACTCGATGTTATCATTTTTTTTACCGTGGGCCATATTTAGAAAAGCTATTGCCATACCTAAGAATACAAGAGAAAGGACAGCTAAAAACGCAATTGCGACACCAATTTTTCCCTGCTCAATCATTGATTTGACAATTGTAAATTCGCTTAAAAATATTCCGAACGGCGGCATACCCGTGATTGCTAAAAAACCACCTATCCATAATATACCGGTAATCGGCATAATTGACAAAACGCCGCTTACATCTTTGGTTGCTTTTGTTTTGTAAACCGCCAGAATATTCCCTGCGGCCATAAATAACATTGCTTTTGTAAGCGAGTGATTAACCGCATGGAGCATCGAACCGTATGTCGCACCCGCGCCGATACCAATACCTATTGCTAAAATTCCCATGTGTTCGACGCTCGAATATGCGAGCATTCTTTTATAGTCACTTTGTCCTATTATGAAAACCGCAGCCCAGCCAATTGATACCAATCCGAACAATAAAAGTAATTCCCTGCAGAATTGTTCGAGACCGGCGGCCATGCAAACCTGATAACTTCTTAATATAGCCAGGAACGCACAATTCAACAAAGCGCCGGACAATAATGCGGATACTACCGAAGGCGATTCGCTATGCGCATCCGGGAGCCATGTATGAAGCGGCGCCAAACCCATCTTGGTTCCATAGCCGACAAAGAAAAGCAGAAAAGCGGCTTTGAGCCAGGGGGCATTTAATTGATTTCCCTCCCGGATCAATGTACTCAAGATAAGCGATTTATCATTCGATTCCGAAAATGACGCCGCGATAACCATAAAAAAGTTACCCAGTAAAGCCAGTGCGATACCAACGGAACATATAAGTAAATATTTCCAGGTTGCCTCAAGAGAACGGTGATGACGATGGAAATATATCAGGGTCGCGGTCGCGAGAGTAGTTGCTTCCATCGCTACCCACATCAAACCGAAATGCTGACTTAATGTCACAAGTGTCATTGTTGTGAGGAACGCAAGGAGACATGCACAGAAAATCGCTTCAGGGGTATTTGTGAAAAATACTCCCTCCTCGAAATCCTTTTTTCTTTTACCCGATTCGTTTGCGAGATACCCGAAAGCATAAAATGAACATGCCAGGAAAAGTACGCTTGTTATAGTAAGGAATAACAGGCCGGGTTTGTCCAGCAGAAGCCAGCCGTTAAATAAAGGTTTTGCTTCCTTATGCCATGCCGTGATAGTTATTGCAGTATGACTCAACGCCGCTATGATTAAGATAATACGGCGAACGAGGTCATGTCGTATGATTAACGACAAAAGAGCAGCTATCGCGGGAATCAATAATAACGCATATATCATAAAATTAAACCTTCAACTTCGATAACTGGTCTGTATCTATATGGTCGAATTCACGATTAATATGAAACATTGTAATACCCATAACGAACACAGCGACAAAAACATCCAGTAAGATACCCAATTCGACAAACACAGGTTGTTGCTCAACCAATGCTACTCCGAAAGTAGAGATACCATTTTCCATAACCAGATAACCGAGAACCTGGGTAACCGCTTTTTTCCTGCTGATAATTAAAAACAATCCCGACATGATTGTAAAGAAAGCAATTGGAACAATCAATTTAGATTTAGATTCGGTTGCATCAGGCAAAAGAAGACGTGAACTAAGCCACATACATATCATAAGAATTACTATTCCCAACGCGATTGACGTTCCATATCCGATGAACGGTTCTATTTCGCGATTAGTATTCAAATCTCTCAAAGTTTTCCTTAGCAGCCATGGGAAAACGAGTCCCTTCAAAATGATAATTCCGATTGCGAAAATTATCAGATGCAATTCCAGGTTATGTGTATTGAATAAAAGCGGCAGTAATCCTAATACAGTTCCCTGTATAGCTACGACACTAATGCACGTTCCCAATCTGCTCAAACCAAGAAGTGTAAAATTGGTAAGAACAATAAATATCATGATTGTATCTGCAATGTTATTCATAGAATTACCTTATTAGGATTAAGACCAAAGCTAAAATCGATAAAATTGTCGCGCCTACAAGAAGCTGCGGGACATGTAATAGTTTTAATCTTGCCATCGATGATTCGATTATTCCGACAAGTCCCGCGAGAAGTATCATAAAAACGAATGTCACTGATACGTCGATGAGTATATTTCCGCTATGTATCGGCATGATAATATCAACGAGTATGGAACCGAGCAGCCACATTTTTATCGCACTGCTATAAAGAATCAATCCCAAATCCGGGCCGCTATGGTCGAGTATCATTACCTCATGTATCATTGTCAATTCGAGGTGAGTATTGGGATCGTCGATTGGTATTCTTGCGTTTTCCGTTAAGAAAACAATCAGAATCGCGAAACCTACCAGTACGACAACCGGACCTGTATTAATCCAGATATTCAGATTCAGTGACGAAAACATATGTGACAACGAAATATAACCAGTATATTTCGCTATAGCCGCAAGACCGATTAGCAATGCCGGTTCTGAAAGTGCCGAGAATGTCACTTCCCTGCTTGCTCCCATTCCTTCGAAGCTCGAGCCGGTATCCATTGCCATTAGAACCGTGAAAAATCTCGAAAGCCCTAAAATGTACGCGAATAAAATCAAGTCCCCATTAAAACTGATAATGGTTGGCAAACTTCCGAAAGGAATAATCATTAACCCGATTAACATAACCGATAAACCAATGACCGGACCGGTTCTGAATATCCATGAAGTTGACTTGCTGTAAACTGCTCCTTTGCGTAATAGTTTCCATATATCGAAATATAGCTGTAATACAGGCTGTCCTTTTCTGCCGGCGAATTTCGCTTTCACTCTATTGATGATACCGAATAATAAAGGAGCGGCGGCAAGACCAATAATCATATTGAGCAGTTTTAAGATAATCATATTGTTATATCAGTTTCCATATTAAAAGTATTAATAATGTCAAAGCGATATATAAAACATAAATCTGGAGTCGGCCGTGCTGTAACCATCGCAGTTTGGAAACTGATAAATTTATCCATTGATATATGGGCCGATATATATACTGTTCAGCGATATCAGTTATCGTTGTTTTGAATGTAGATTTGATCGGGAAAATACCTTTGGGAAGAGAAATATCTTTCCGGTCGGGAAGAAAATTCTTGAAAAGGTTTGTAAGAGGCTGAGAGAATGAAGTAGCGGTATATTGTATTCCTGAATCAGGTTGAGAATATCCGCAATCCCATGTCACTGTCTCTCCGACACTTCTTCCCTTGAGAATCTTTTTTCGTAAAATAGAAAGCCCCGTTACTATTACGAATAGAGTCAACGACACAATAACAACGTTATTCAAAACTGTCGATGTCGAACCAAGTTCAGCCTGAATATCCGCAAGTTGAAACGAACTGACCTCGGAAATAATATTAGCGGTTGATTTTATTACGAGCGGCGAAAATATTCCTAAAAGTGCACAAAGAATCGCAAGAGTTATCATGGAAAATTTCATTCCGAACCCGATTTCATGAGCATGTTTTGCTGATTCACTTCGAGGCTCGCCAAGGAAGGTAATGCAAAATGCCTTGGCAAAACATGCCAGCGCAAATCCACCTATAATGACGAGACTGCCTATTACAACCAACGCGAAAATTACCGCTTCGAATCCGGCCCCTAAACCGTTTTTGAAAGCTCCGAGATAAATCAGGAATTCACTTACGAAACCATTGAAAGGAGGCAAGCCGCAAATCGATATCGCTCCGATAAGAAAAGCAAAAGCCGTCCATGGCATTCGCTTGATAATTCCGCCAAGCAATTCTATATTTACTGTTTCAGTGCTGTGTAATATTGAACCAGCTCCCATGAAGAGCAATCCTTTAAACACCGCATGATTTATCACATGAAACAATCCGCCTGCAAACCCAAGAACAGCAAGAGCAGGTGAATTAATATTAACTCCCAACAGGCCAACACCTAATCCAATGGTTATAATTCCGATGTTTTCGACGCTTGAATAAGCAAGAATACGTTTCAAATCATACTGCGAAAGCGCGAAGAGAATACCGAGCACGCCGGATACGGCACCGATTGAAATCAATAACCAGCACCACCAGGCGGGCGGAGTTCCCAAAATTGTAAAAGTTCTTATCAATCCATATATGCCGGTCTTTATCATAACGCCGCTCATAATTGCTGAAACGTGACTCGGCGCTACAGGATGAGCATAAGGCAGCCAGACGTGAAGCGGCATAAAACCTGCTTTTGTTCCAAAACCGACTATCGCCAATAGAAATAAGATATTGGCTAATGAAGAAGGTACATTTGAAAATTTATCGAAATCCAGAGAGCCTGCATGATGCCCAAGTAAAATGAAAAATACGATAAGAAACGATGCTCCTGCATGTGTTGCGATAAGATATATTAAGCCAGCCTGACGGACAGATTGCTTTTCATATTCGAATGTAACAAGAAAGAACGAAGATAGTGACATTATCTCCCATGCTATAAGAAATAGCACGCCGTTTTTCGCTACAACTACAAGCATCATTCCTATCAATAATAAATTATAGAAAAACCATGGCACACCCAGATTCTTTTTTTGCCGATAAGCTAAAAGATATTCCGTTCCATAAATAGAAACGATAGCGGACAATGCAAGTATCGGGATTAAGAAAAACGCTGATATCGCATCAATCTGAATATAAAAGGAACCTGAAGGTATGCTCCAGTTCAAACGTAATGTTTCAGCTTTATTATAAAGAAGTACCTGCAAAGCCGGAATGATAGCAATTATACTGCCGGCAACTGTTCCGGCAGAGCCGACAAACGATGCAAAACCCGCTTTTCGACTGCTTAAAAGTGAAATAAAACCACCTGTAAAGATGATAACCAGACCCAAAAGGAAAAGTGACATTTATATTTGAACTCCTTTTTCCGAATTATCCTGGTTTTGGTTCAGAAGGGATTCTATTCGAGCTATTTCAGAAAAAATCTCCTCCCGGCTGCCCTGTTTTTTAATAATATTTTTAAATTTGTTATCCCGTAAGGTATAAGCCAGTCTCGATAGCAAATGCAAATGTATTTGTACCGTTGGACTTATAAGTGTAAAAAAGCAATTTACAGGTTTGCCGTCAAGGGAATTAAAATCGATAGGCTTTTCAAGGAAGCACAAAGAAACAACAGGTTCTGTTATATGTAAAACTATTGGATTGCGGACATGAGGAATTGCAATACCGTCACCAATAGCGGTAGAAGCCATGGCTTCTCTTGCTAAAATAATCTGTGTAACAAACTCTTTGTTTACTTCTTGTGGAAGCTTCATGAGTTGTACTACATTTTTTATAGCAGATTCCTTTTTATCACCTTCGACACGATAATAAATTCCGCCACAGTTCAAGGCATCCAGAAGGTTGTGATTTGGTAATTGTGAGTTTTCCGGCTCATGAAAAATATCCGCGGAAACATTGATCTGGCGAGAGGTTACCCATTCCAGTAATTCAGACCGGTTAAAGCGATAGTGATCACCAACTCTATAAACTGGTAATTCACCTTTTTTTAACCACCTGTAAATAGTCTTTTCATTTACCTTTAAAAGGTTTGCTACATCTTTTACCGTAAGTTGCATAATTCTCACTACTTGGACATATTAATCTATTAATAGGACATTTTTGGACATATTATGCAAAAAGTCGCAAAATGTCAACAATATTATTCTAAAATTAGATAAAATATGAACCAGAACCGCAATTTTGGAGTTGTTATCGCAAAAGTAGAGAAAATTGTAAGAAAACTTAGAAAATGATAAATTAGGTAAGTTTTTTTGGGGTGGAATAAGAATAAAACGGAGAGGGCGGGATTCGAACCCGCGGTACTCTATAAAGAGCACACTGGTTTTCGAAACCAGCTCGTTCAGCCGCTCCGACACCTCTCCGTGTTATAAAATCCTGAATTCTGAACTCAAAACTTAAAATAATACGGTATTCGAATTAATCGCATACTTTAATCGAACAGAAATATGTTTTCAAGAAAATTCGCCTGAGACTGGTTTTGTGCCAATTGATTATTAGATATTTTGTAACCGCTCACACATCTAAATCGCATCATTAGGCTGAGATTGATGCGTTCGATGTCGTCAATAGTGGAATTGCATAGACAATAATACAATGGTTGGCAGCCTCAAACGCAGTTTGGGGATGGCTTGGTGCAAGTTTTCCATCCCCATCCTGAAAAAAACAGGATGAGGCTGCCACCCATTTTTATATTTATATTCGAAT
>CAZMPL010000125.1:0-9118 GCA_964567805.1 uncultured Pirellulales bacterium
GTCACCTCTTGGCATGATATTATCCTTTCTGTAAAACCGTTCGACTTTTTCTCAAAATCATTCTTCCAATTTCACAATCAAGGTCACGCGAAACAACGGGACACTTGGCCTTGAGAATGAAAAATATATTTTTATCTATATTGCTTAGAGTTTCGTAATTGCCCTGCCCTTTCGAAATAATCAAATCAGCTTTTTCAAAATATCGCTTAAACTCATCTGAACACGATTCAAGAACCGTTCCCGGCGCATCTGTGCCGTTATCTATTACCTTGACTAATTCTGTCAAACCCGCGAATTCAGCGTCTTCCATTGTAGCGTCGTTAATGATTGGTTTGCCGCGAACCGCTACAGTGACTTTCTCCATCGGTAACTGCTCAATCAAGACTCTATCGAAAACAATTTCGCCCGCGTTATCAGTCAGGTACAAAATTCTCTCGGCGTTCTTAATCGAGTTTTTAAAACCCTCAATCTGCGAATTATCGAAATCCGCGTTAAGACAATTCATTATTACATCTTCCGCATCCGATTCAGACAAAGAAGTCTTCACACCCAAATCAATAATATTTCCCGCGATAGCTAACCTGACAGCCGTCTCCAGAGGATTATCTGATTCGCTGATTCTTTCTTCCAGTTCGTCGAGCATTCGTAAAGCCAGTTTATTGAATTTCTGCTTCAATTCACGATACGGATCACTATTATTTGTCATCTTCCGAATCAGCCTGTGCATCTGCTGACTGATTTCTGGCGGGCTTTTACTCATATCCAGATTCGCGGCCATCATCAAAACATGCCGGACCACCTGCTCCTGAACCATTTCGTCATTCGTTACCAGCTTGGAAGATTCAAGAGCCTGGTTAATAAAACAAGGCATACAATCAATATATACTTTCATAATATTCCAATTACTTTTTATATTTTGTTTAATTACAAAAACTGATATAACATACAAAAATTACTATATACATATATTATGAGCATATGCTCAATATAAAACAAGAAAAAAATTACTTTTTCGAATAATTTTTTCTATCCGTTTGCAAGATTATGTGTAATAAACAATAATATGCATAAATTACACATAATTCCTGATATTATCAATAGTTGGAGCTTGTATTATGAAAATTATAGCAGACGCGAATATTCCGCATGTAGCCGAATGCTTTTCCTCTATCGGCGAAGTTCATACGCTTAGCGGCCGTGATATTAAAAATAACATCATCGCCGACGCTGACATTCTCCTCGTGCGAAGTATCACACCTGTTTTTGCGGATTTGCTAAAAGGCAGCAAAGTGCGTTTCGTCGCAACCGCAACGATAGGCTTCGACCATGTCGATGTAGATTATCTGCGGCGTAATTCAATCGGGTTCGCGTCCGCTCCCGGTTCCAATGCGAACTCCGCCGCTGAATATGTAATCGCCGCAATACTTGAAATCGCGCAAAAACATAATATAACACTTGAAGGTAAATCAATCGGAGTAGTCGGCGTAGGAAACGTAGGAAGCAAAGTCGCGAAAAAATGCAAGGCGCTCGGTATGGAAGTTTTATTGAACGACCCGCCTCTATACAGACAGACAGATGACCCGAAGTATCTTCCTTTGCAGGATTTGTATAATTGCGATTTTCTCACGTTCCATACGCCGCTCACTTTCGATGGAATAGATAAAACTTTCCATCTTGCGGATGAGGACTTTTTCAAATCACTTAAGAAAGGTTGTATATTTATTAATGCTTCTCGCGGCGCGGTTACAGACAGCAACGCTCTCGAAGAATCAATAAATACGAAACGTCTCAAAGCAATTGCACTCGACGTTTGGGAAAACGAGCCGAATATCGATGTGAAACTTCTTGAGAAAGTCGATTTAGGTTCGCCGCACATCGCGGGTTATTCGCTTGATGGCAAAATCGCAGGCCTTATTATGATTTATAATTCCGTATGTGAATATTTCGGACTAAAATCCGAACATGATATAAGTGACTTTTTACCTGAACCGGAAGTTAAAAAAATCGAGACTAAGGATGAGTCACAAAACGAGCAGGCGATTATACATAATACCGTTAGTAAGGTTTACAGTATAAAACGTGACGATGAAAATCTGAGACAGGTAAGAAAAGAACCTTCTCAAAACGTTGGAAAATTCTTCGACCAGTTGAGAAAGAATTATCCCGTCCGCAGAGAATTTCAAAATACAAAAGTGATTGTAAAAGATATAAACAGTTCGCTTGCGAAAAAACTCCATGGAATCGGATTCAAGGTGGTAACGAGTGACAAATAAACCAGGTGACATATTACAATGGCCCAAAGGCAAACTGGATTTCTCCGAAGGCTGCCTGATAATGGGGATCCTCAATGTCACTCCGGACTCATTCAGTGACGGCGGACAATTTCTCGACACGGAAAAAGCAATCGCTCACGGCGTGGAAATGGCTTCACAGGGAGCCGCTATAATCGATATCGGAGGAGAATCGAGCCGACCCGGTTCAAGACCCCTTTCCATAAACGAAGAAATCGAGCGAGTGGCACCCGTAATCAAATCACTTAGCAAAAAGATAAATATCCCGATAAGCATAGATACATATCACGCAGAAGCAGCAAAAGCCGCTCTCGATTCCGGTGCGTCAATTCTAAACGACATAACCGCCCTAAGCGATAAACGTATGGGCGAGTTAGCCGCGGAATATGAAGTACCAATCATTTTAATGCACATGCAGGGAACTCCTGCGACTATGCAGTCCGAACCAAAATATAATAATGTTGTGCAGGATGTTCTGGCATACTTATTAGAGAGAGCAAATCGGGCGGAAAAAGCAGGAGTACCAAAAGAGCGAATTATTATTGATCCGGGAATTGGATTCGGCAAAACATCAGAACACAACCTCGAACTACTACGCAATATTGATAAGTTCGCAGCGACAGATTACCGAGTTCTTGTTGGTACAAGCCGCAAAAGCTTCATCGGAAAAATCACAGGTAAGACAGCACCATCCGAAAGAATCTTCGGCACCGCCGCAACAGTAGCCCTCTGCGCCGCCGCCGGAGTATCAATAGCCCGAGTCCACGATATCCCTCAAATGTCAGATGTTGTTAAAATCACTAACGCATTACATCAACAGTAGCAATTCTCTACAAAGATGCTTGTAGAGACAGGATAATATAATAATTCATTTATCACTTTTATTCTTTTGCTCCGTGTTTAAGCAGAAGTTCGACCATTTCAGGATTATTCACTTCTCTTGCCCACGTCAGAGGAGTTTGCCCCATAATATCTTTTTTATTGATGTCAACTCCTTTTGAAATCAAAAGCTCTACGATTTCTGTATCACTCATAAGAATAGCCATACTTAAAAGTGGTATGTCGCCATGATCACCAATCTTAATGTCTGTACCACTATCAATAAGTAGCTTAATTATATTTTTATTACCTCCAATAATAGCATAAAATACAGGAGTTGAGTTAGCTGAATCTATTGCATTTACATTAGCACCATTTGCAAGAAGCAGTTTTACAAAATCTTCATCGGCTTTCTCCGCGGCGTAATGCAGAGGTGTTCTTTCCTCTAAATCTACGGTGTTAACATTTGCGCCATTAGAAATAAGCAATTCAGCGATTTCTTTATTAGCGGCAAAACGCAATGGATAGTTCCGCGAAAGTTCCAGAGTGTTTACATCGGCACCATTCTTAATAAATTCATTGACCTTATCTTTATCGCCTAAATATACAGCAGAATAAATCGAAGAAACCGCCGCTCCTCGTTCAAGCAGAAAATCGATAAGATATTTGTTGTCCTTTTCAATAGCAAAATCAAGAACTGAAAATCCAGATTTTGTTTTAGCATTAATATCCACACCTTTATCGAGCAGAAACACTATCATTTCTTTGGAGCTTTGTATATTAGTAATAGCATGATGTAAGAGAGTATAGTCTCGACTGTCCTTAAAATTAATATCACCTCCGTTGGCAATGAGTGACTTAAGTTCCTCAATGTCATTTTTTTTAACCGCACGAAAAATTGGATTAGCATCGCCCTGCAAGAGACGTTGACTATCACTATCAGTTTTTGCACCGTATGCCTTGAGTATTTGTACTATATCCTTACTATCTCTTGAAATAGCTTGATATAAGACGGATTCAGATTTCTCCTGACTTCTTCTTGACAAAAGGTTACCAAACCTTGAAACTTTTGTAACGGCGTTTACATCCGCACCATTTTGGATAAGCGATTCTACTGCTTCGACATTACCATTTTGTACGGCTATATGCAACGCCGTTTCACCATCACTATTTCTTGAATTCACATTAATTCCTTTTTCCAAGAGCAATTCAATCACGTCTTTTCCTGCCCCGAACAATGGTGGGATAGTGCCAGCTTTGGGATCGGCACCTTTTTCTATAAGAAGTTCAGCAATATCCCTGTTATTATATCTTGCTGCGGCATACAGAGGTGTCACGCCATTCTTAGTCTTAGCTTTTATATCTGCGCCTTTGGATATTAGAAATTCAATAATTTCTCTCGAGCACCCACTCCTAATTGCATAATATAAAGGAGCTTCTCCGTCAGAATTCTTAACATTAATATCCGCGCCATTTTTGATTAACAACTCTACGATATCCTTGTTACCTGTAGAAACCGCAGAATGCAAGGGATACCAGCGATCTCTACCTCGAGCAAAGTTTACGTCAGCACCTTTAGCGATAAGCATTTTGACAAAATCGATATCATTATTTTTAATAGCCATACCCATAGCGGATGAATCGTCATTATAACGTCCATCCATATCTAAACCTTTATCAATTAATAATTCCTCTGCATTTTTGCATCCATATCTTGCGGCTAAAATCAATGGTGTTTCGTTGTCAATACGAGGGACTTTTCGACTCATTGAATTCGTTGTATCGATTCTGGCATTAATATCAGCGCCATTATCAATAAGCAATTTCACTAGTTCTTTATTGTCCCGAATAACAGCTATATGCAAAGGTGTACAATTCATAGAATTTATGGCATTAATTTTAGCGCCTTTTTCAATAAGTAATCGTGCAACTTCTAAATTCCCTCCGGAAACGGCACAATGTAATGGAGTAAATCCATTTCTTTTCGTAATATTAACATCAATACCCTGACTAATAAGATTTTGTACTTCAGCAAGATTTCCAATATAAGAAGCAATGTGAATTTTTTCTGCTGCAGATGCTTTTGCGTTTTTTGAAGCAAGCAGTGAAACTATTTTCTTATGATTGGCAAATATATTATTAATTGCTTCATCAAGAGCACTATCGCCAGTTTGATCAATTGCATTAATATCAGCTCCATGGGAAATCAACAATTCGGCAATATCAGGTTCTTCTAATAACGCGGCGTAATGTAATGGTGCTTTAAAATGGTCATCTTTTATATTAACTTCTGCGCCTTTTGAAATTAGATATTCTACAATATCTTTATGACCTTCTAATATGGCCCGAAAGACAGGTGTTTCTCTACTCTGATTTTTTATATTTACATCAACATTATTTTTAATTAATAGTTCAGTTAACTCTCTGTTGTTTTTCTCTACAGTAATATCAAGAGACGAACCGTTAGGACAAAGAAGGTTAGGATTAGCACCGTGAGCAATGAGATAATTAATCTGCTCGATATTATCCTGCTTTATAGCATAATGCAACGGTGTAAAATCATTATTCGAGTGAGCCGATTTGTTCCCTTCAATATTAGCACCTTTATCTAAAAGGAGTTTCACCGCTTCTACATGGCCATTCTTAGCGGCAAGTACTATCGGAGTTTGACTTCTTGAGTTTTTTGATTCTACATCCGCACCTTCCGATATAAGTACGCGTACCTGGTTTACATCGCCATTTGATGATGCTACAAGTATAGATTTGCTTGGTTTACTGACAATGTTAATAACATTCTTATGAGAATCTTTCTCCGAACCATATATGTAAAAAACAATAATGAATGATATGATTAAAGAAATTGCTTTTATTTTTCCTCTGCGTTTCATAGCATTATTCCTCTACTTGTTAATCTTGCGAAACTCATTACAACGTCTTATAAACTCAATTATAATATTTCGTTTTGACGATACAAGATTAAAATATATAAAGTCAGACAATCTCCGCAGATATAGTTCAATCAATATCTTTGTTAACTATTTCGCGTTTTATGGTAGTTGAGTATCAGGAACTGTCAGAGTTCTTCAAACTCTGATATTATCCGCCTTTTCTTGCGTCACGTTTTCGGTCGTTTTCTTTTAAGAAACGTTTGCGAATTCTGATTGAGCTTGGGCATATTTCGACAAGTTCATCGGCCTGGATATATTCGAGTGCGGCTTCCAAACTCATTTTTCTTGCCGGTTTGACTCTGGCCGCCTCGTCTTTGCCTGATGCACGCATGTTTGACATCTGCTTGGCTTTTACCGGATTTACTGGGATATCATTATCCTTGCAATGCTCACCAACGACCTGTCCTTCATAAACTGTGTCACCCGGTTCGACGAAGAAATTTCCTCTTTCGTACAAAGCATCCAGCGCGTACGCTGTCACCTGACCCGGCATTGTAGCAATCATTACGCCCAGTTTTCTTTGAGGGATAGAACCTCGCATAGGTTCATATTGCTCGAAAGTATGGTGCATGACCGCTCTTCCCTGTGTGGCGTTCATCATTCGAGCGTGAAGTCCGAACAGGCCGCGGGAAGGTATCATAAATTCCATATGAATAAAATCGTTTGCACCGCTCTTGGAATCGATTTTAAGTATTTCACTCCTGCGGTCGCCAAGCATACTCATTACCGCACTCTGACAATCTATTGGACAATCAATCGCAAGCAATTCTATCGGCTCGTGCCTGATTCCATCCATTACTTTTATAATAACATTCGGTTTTCCAACGCAAAGCTCGTATCCTTCGCGCCGCATATTTTCCAGCAGGATTCCCAGGTGCATCAATCCCCTGCCGGAAACCTCGAACTCTTCCGGCGTTATGCCTGGAGCGACTCTCAAGGCAACATTACTTTGAAGCTCTTTATCAAGTCTTTCACCAATCTGACGTGCGGTGACATATTTGCCATCACGCCCGGAATAAGGACCGTCATTAATTCTGAATGTCATTGTCATCGTCGGCTCATCTACCGGGACAACAGCTAATTGAGATGGATTATCAGCACAGGCGATTGTGTCACCAATATCGACAGGATTAAGCCCGGAAATAGCGCATATGTCGCCGGCTTGAGTACATTCCACCAATTGTCTTCCGAGTCCCTTGAACTGGTGTATCTGTAAAACTTTCTGCTGCGTATGAAGTCCATGCCTGTCAATTACAGTCACTCTCTGGCCTTCCTCTACCTTGCCCGAAAAAACTCTTCCAATAGCGATTTTCCCGACGTAGTCCGAATATTCAAGGCTGGTGACAAGCATTTGCAAAGGCGCATCCGGCTTTACTTCAGGCGCCGGAACTTTTTTAATAATCATATCGAAAATCACCTTCATATTGTTTGTCTTTTTATTATGGTCGAGAGAAGCCCAGCCTTCTTTTGCGGAAGCAAAAACACATGGGAAATCGAGAGCCTTATCATCCGCTTCGAGTTGAACCAGCAAATCGAATACTTCATTGACAACATCATCCGGCCTGCTGTTCGGTCGGTCAACTTTATTCACAACAACAATAGGTCTGATTTTATTCTTCAGCGCCTTGCTCAAAACAAATCTCGTCTGAGGCATCGGGCCATCGAAAGCATCGACCAGGAGCAAAACGCCGTCCGCCATTTTCAGAACTCGTTCGACTTCACCGCCAAAGTCAGCATGACCGGGCGTATCGATGATATTAATTTTATATTCGTTGCCCTTGGAATCAGTGTAGTCAATAGAACAGTTTTTACTTAAAATTGTTATGCCTCGTTCGCGTTCCAGCGGATTCGAGTCCATTATAAGAAAATGCTGACTTCCGGCGAGCTTGTCGAGCTCATCCTTGCGGAACATTCCAGACTGATATAAAAGCTGGTCAACCAGCGTTGTTTTACCATGATCAACATGGGCGATAATAGCTACATTTCTAATATAATCCGAATACATAAAAATCTCTCAAAAGGGATAATTATACAAGAGTTGTTACAATAACACATTTTGATTGCAGAAATGTAACATATTTCAATAAAAATGCAAGATAAAAGTATTGATTTGAAAAAAAACTACCCTTCTAAATCAGACTGGCTGCCTATTTTTAATATATAAAAATCGCGGCTTTTATTCAAATAAAGGCTCTTTTTCAAGTTCAGGTGAAATTGTTTTACAGCCGGGAAGAATAAATATCAGACATAATAACAAAGTACAATATAAGCGCAGAATATGATGATATATATCCTTATAATATTTATTTCCCATGTTCATAGTGTCTTAAAAAGAATACAGAACTCAGAACATTTATCCGCCGTGGCGGACAGAAAACAGTAGAATCAGATGAAGATTGCCACGAAAATGCTCAAAATACACAGGGATCTAATTTATTTTAGTTAACTTGGGACGCACCCAATCTTTGATTTGTTTTCAGCTTCAATAATCTGCTTAAGACCTCTAATTCCCAACCACATGATTAGTGTTGATAGTCCATAAGCAATTATAAAATTTATAAATATTATTAATAATACTTTATTTACTCCTCTATAATTTACTTCCCCAGATGATATTACTAATAAACCCATAAAAATTAAAATATAGAATAATGGGACTATAGTAAATATCTGCCAAATCCCAAACATAATCTTAACAGTTTTTAAGTCTTTTCTTATAACGTTAATTATATAAGTCATAAGAGCAATAAAAGGAATAATAAAAATCAATATAATTCCTATTTTATATAAATGTACAGACCATATCTTAACTATACTGAAGGTGAAATATCCCATTAAAAACATGGCACTATAAAGACTTATTATCACTTGTGATTTTGCCTTCATAATTTTACTTGTCATTTTTTACTCCAGGTTTTTAAATGGGGGATTTTTAAATGGTGACAGCTACCGATTATTTGTGTTTTTTTAATTTCGTCATTGAATACCTCCTTTAATATATCCCTGTAAATCATAATACAACTCCACAACATACCTCTATGCATAACTCGCAATACAATG
>CAZMPL010000126.1:0-3699 GCA_964567805.1 uncultured Pirellulales bacterium
ACTGCTGGGATATACACAATGGCGGCGTTTCGAGGATGCCATAAATCGCGCAAAAACATCGTGCCGGAAATCGGGAAATGAACCTGATAATCATTTTGCCAGCGCCGGCAAAATGATAATTTTAGGCAAGGGTGGGCAAAGGGAAGTTACAGATTATCATCTTTCCCGATTTGCCTGTTATTTAATAGCACAAAATGGCGATTCGCGAAAATCTGAAATTGCCAACGCTCAGAAGTATTTTGCTGTCCAGACACGCAGGCAGGAATTATCAGATACCCTTGCCGCAGACAAAGAGCGTCTTGAATTAAAAAAACAGGCAACGGATGAATTTCGTGCTCTGTCAGGCGCCGCACACGATGCCGGAGTTCAGAACAAAATGTTCGGAATTTTTCACGATGCCGGATACCAGGGTATGTACGGCGGCAAAGGCGTTGAAGAAATAAAAAAATTCAAGAAAATAGATAAAAAAGAAAACCTGATGGACAGGATGAATACAACTGAATTGGCGGCTAATCAGTTCAGAATGACCCAGGCACGCGAAAAGCTCCAAAAGGAAAATATAAGAGGTCAGCAGCCTGCAATTGAGACTCATAAGCAAGTTGGCCGGGAGGTGCGGGAAGCGATTAAACGAATAGGCGGAACTATGCCGGAATATATCCCTCCTGCCGAACATATAAAGCAGGTCAAAAAACGAATCAAATCTGTACCGGAACATCTTGAACTGGATGAGCAAAATGCAAAAGGTCTCTTAGGCGGCCAGAGTATTGAAGATAAAAATGAAAATGAAAAAGACTCAAATGAATAATTATCTGAAATAAAAGGTCGAAACAGAGGATGTGTTTATCCCCTAACCCCGAATCACTATTCACTAATCCCTAAAAACTAATCACTAATCCCTAAAAACTAATCACCAATCACTAAAGACTAATCACTAAAGACTAATCACTATCCCCCCCCGCCCCGCTCTCAAATTTTACATGAAATTTACTCCTAAAATATTCAACCTGAAAATAAATACCTAAACTAATATAAGAAATAATTTTTTTTGTTCCAAAATACATATTTTAATATTATTATTTCTTAAATTAATTCTTTACATGGTAAATTGCTTTTGGTAGCTTATTTTCTTTATTATATTGTTATTTAGGATATTTATGGCGAGGAAGAAACCTATTGTAATAGATATTTTTGCAGGGTGTGGTGGATTATCTCTTGGTCTTTATCAGTCTGGTTGGAAAGGTTTTTTTGCAATTGAAAAAGACAAAATGGCATTCGAGACTCTTCGATATAACCTAATCTGCAAAAAAAATCATTTCTCTTGGCCAGACTGGCTACCTCAAACAAATCACGATATCGATGAAATAATAAATAAATACGAGAAAGAACTTAAAGAATTAAGAGGAACAATTGGTTTAGTAGCTGGGGGGCCACCTTGCCAGGGATTTTCAACCGCCGGAAAAAGGCAAGAAAATGATAAAAGAAATAAACTTATACATTCATATATTAAATTCGTCGAGTATGTAAGGCCAAGAATAATATTATTCGAAAATGTAAAAGGATTTACATTAAGTTTTAATAAAAATGGGAATAAAGGAAAAGCTTATTCAGAAGTTGTTTTAAATAACCTGAAAAATATCGGGTACGAGGACATAAGGGGAGAGATGATTGACTTTGCCGAGTTCGGCATACCCCAGCGAAGAAAACGTTTTATTATTGTGGGTACAATAGAAGGAAAAGCAGATTATTTCTTTGATAAATTATTTCAAACAAAAAATCAATTTCTATCATCTAAAAATTTGATAGACAATCCGGGTGTTTCAATGGCTATATCAGATTTAAAAATGTGTAACGGCGTGATTGATTGTCCCGACACGATGGGTTTTAAATCGGGGATATATCGCATGCCACAAAATAATTACCAAATATTACTGAGAAAATCTTTAGATAGTAACTGTGTACCAGATAGTCATCGTTTTGTAAATCACCGGTCGGACACAGTTAACATCTATCAACAATTACTTAAACATGCAGAACGTAATGTCAATATAAGTGACAAGCTAAAGGAAAAATATGGTATTACAAAGCGCAATCTTACTATTTTGGATAGCAGGCAACAATCGCCAACTTTAATGAGCATACCGGATGACTATGTTCATTATTGTGAACCGAGGGTCTTAACAGTACGTGAATATGCACGCATACAATCGTTTCCTGACTGGTTTGAGTTTAAGGGCAAATATACAACAGGAGGAAAATTGAGAGTACAAGAAGTGCCTCGTTACACCCAGATAGGTAATGCAATACCACCATTATTTGCAGAACATGCAGGTAATGTTCTTAAGGAGCTTCTCGATAATGCCCAATCTTGACTTGACTAAATTCCGTGTTAGTTCAGCCTTAAAAACAATCATAGGCAAAGAACTTATCACCGACGATTTTATCGCGGTTTTTGAGTTAGTTAAAAATTCATTCGATGCGCATGCTAAGCATGTATATATAATTTTCGAGAACATATATTCAAAAAATCCACGCCTCATTATCAAGGACGATGGTAAGGGAATGGATGAAACGGACATAGGAGAAAAATGGCTTTTCGTTGCATATTCTGCAAAAAAGGATGGAACAGAGGATTATCGTGACAAGATTCAATCCGAAAGAACTTATACAGGCGTTAAAGGGATTGGTAGAATTTCTTGTGATAGACTTGGAAGTAAACTTACTCTTTACGCTAAGAAAACCAGAGAAACTAAGGTCAACAAGTTAGAAATAGATTGGACTTTATTCGAAGAAAACCCAACAGATGAATTTATTGATATTCCAGTCAAATATAGCAAGGTTAGTTCAGTTCCATTTGAAGATAATTTCAGCAAAGGGACAATTCTTGTAATTGATAATTTTAGAGAAGGTTGGGACAGGGACAAGCTTCTTAAGCTTAGACATTCCCTTGAAAAACTTATTAATCCTAATCAAGAAAATGATTCGCATGGATTTTCGATTTATCTTAACGTTGAGGAAGAACTTAGTAATGACAAAAATGAAAATGACAGACGAAAAGTTGTAAATGGAAAGATAGAAAACAGGATATTCGAAGACCTTGGCATTAAAACAACAAAAATCGATGTAGTTATTCCCGGTAATGGTAAAACCATTCGGACAATTTTAGAAGATAGGGGAACTTTGATATATGACATTGTTGAGACAAATCCATATTTGGGAATCCTTGGAGATATTAGGATTAGTATATTTGTACTTAACAAGTCCGCTAAAATGTTGTTTAGTAAAAAGATGGGAATACATGCTATCCAATATGGTTCATTATTTCTCTACAAGAACGGTTTTAGAATTTATCCATTTGGAGAACCAGGTGATGATACCCTTAAAATAGACCACAGAAAACAGCAGGGACAAGCGCGTTATATAGGGACGCGAGATATAATTGGAAGGATTGAAATTAACGGGAAAAATCCTAATTTCGAAGAAACAAGTAGTAGGGATGGAGGGCTAATACATAATAAAGCATACAATATGCTTGAGGACTTCTTTAAAGAGTATGTGCTAAAAAGGCTCGAGAAATTTACCATCGATGTTATCAAGTGGGGTAACGATGGCGATTTACTTGATCATGAGAAATTAGATCCTGCTGAAATGAAGAAGAAGGTTTCTGAAATTGTCTTCAATTTAACAACATCTGAGAACATT
>CAZMPL010000126.1:3709-9111 GCA_964567805.1 uncultured Pirellulales bacterium
AAACTATAATCCAAACCTCATCGATATCCTTCAGGATAGGACAGAGGGAAGCCTTAAGAAAATTCTTAGTAATCTACAAAATGTTGCTGAACAATCAAATAGTCCCCTTATTGCAAAAGAGATTAGGCGTGCTCAAAGGCAATACAATGAACTCCTAAAGGATAAAGAAGAACTAGAAAAAAGAGAAAAAAAAGCTAGGAAAGAGGCAAAAGCGGCAACAGAAAAGGCTGAACAAAAGGAGACTCAAAACTTATTCTTAAAAGCCGCCATACCCCAAGATGTGAAGTTCCTTGATAACCTCTGCCACTCAATAGGGATGTATGCAGATGGAATGCATGATAGCACTAGAGACATATTATTAGAGACAAAGAAAAAGGAGATGGATCGAAAAGCTATTATTGATGCTATAAAAAATATCAGTTATCAAGTAAATAAGATTTCTTCCCTTACCAAATTTGTAACTAGAGCCAATTTCAGGTTCAACTGCACGACGATGACCAAAGATTTAATCTTGTTTATTAGAGAACACTTGTTAAATGTAGATGCCGAAATATTCAAAAAGCAAATACATATTGAGTTCCCGAGTGCAGTAAAGGGAGAATTTATCTGTAAATATAAACCGATAGAGATATCCATACTTCTGGATAATTTAATAAGCAACTCAATCAAAAACAAGGCAAGGCATTTTATTGTTAATATAATTTCCATGACAAGCGACATTTTAAAACTTAGTTTTTCCGATGATGGCCATGGAGTGCCTCAATCAGTTCGAGATTCTCTTTTTGAGGAAGGTGTAACAACAACAAGCGGTTCGGGTTTAGGATTATATCATGTTAAAGAAATCGTCATAGGTATGAAGGGCAATATAAAGTATAATCCAGATTACAAAGACGGGGCACAATTTATAGCCACGTTTAGGAGGGAACTATGAGCCTTAGTTACAAAATTCTCTGGGTAGAAGATGATCCCACGACAATAAATAGCAAAGTAAGGCAAATCAAATTGTTTTTGGAAGAACAAGGTTTTAGGCCAGATATTGTTGTAATCGAAAGTGGGGATACTATCGAAACATATCTGTCAGACCCCCTTTTGGACCTGATTATTACTGATTATAACATCAGGGACGATTTGAACGGGAAACAATTGACCGAAAAGATCCGAAGTTTAGATGCGATGGTTGATATTATTCTATATTCACAGGCAGTAGGTACAGATCTATACGATGAAGCTGGCGCTTTAGATGGAGTATATATTTCAAACAGGGAAGGATTGGAGGACAAGCTTAAAGAAGTTATTCAAATTACCATAAGGAGAACGCAAGATATAAACAATATGCGGGGCATAATGATTTCGGAAGCTATTGATATCGAAAATCAAATCGAAGATGTTATTTTGGCCTATTATGACACCAGGGAAAAAGATTTGGCTAAAGAATTGTTAAGTGGTGATGGATGCAATGAACTTGGCCCCAAAATAAAATTCCTTAAAGATATGATATTGAATAAAATAGTCGCAGAATTAAATGAAGATATAAAGAGTGGTGGTGACGGCAAGAAAACCCAAGCAAAAGAAACACTAAAGATATTGGAGCCTCTGCTTGTTATAGTTAAAAAACTGAACGCCGAAGTCTGCATGCCGAGAAATATGTTAGCCCATGTCGAACATGTAATTGATGGAGGTAAAATTTGCTTAAGAGCAATAAGAGGGGGTTATGAGGATATTTTGATAGACTCAAAGAAGTGTAAGGATATCCGTCAATCACTTATGAAACATGCAACCAATCTTAATCAAATAAAAGAATTTCTTCCTAAGTGGCATGAATACAAGAAAACGGGACAAAAGAGCAAATAAACTAAAAGCAAAATGGTTTCAAGATAAATTAATCTATTGGTTCAAATCAAATTGCCGTAAATTTCCTTGGCGAAGCAAATCATCTTCAAAATATCAATTTATAATAGCCGAAGTTTTGCTTCAACGAACTCAAGCCGAAACAGTTTCAAAATTTTATACTCAATTCATCAATAAATATCCTTCATGGAAAGCTTTAGCAAAAACAAATAAAAGAGACTTGCAGAACTTTCTAAAACCTATTGGCTTATGGAGACAAAGAGCAAGTGCAATAAAGAAACTTTCATCTGACATGGCTAAAAGGAATGGCCGTTTTCCAAAGACCAGGGAAGAAATCGAGAAAATACCGGCAATAGGACAATACATTGCAAATGCTGTCTTAATGTTTTGCCATAATCAACCGCAACCATTGCTTGATGTTAATATGGCAAGAGTTCTCGAACGATTCTTTGGCCCCCGTAAAATGGCTGATATAAGATATGATTCTTACTTACAGCAACTTGCGAGGGATGTTCTTCCAAGGAAAAATTTCAAGGAATTTAACTGGGCAATTCTCGATTTTGCGGCACTTGTTTGTAAACAGAGAAATCCATTTTGTAAGCAATGTTGTTTGAATAAAAGATGCTCTTACTATCTGAGATTGTCAGACGAAGGACTTAAATTTACTGATAAATAGAGTTGCGAAATTTCTAATTTAAGAAGACAGAAGAAATTTGAAGTTTCTATTTTTATTAGATTCTTCGACTGCGCTCAGAATGACCTGACTGCGTACAAGACTACGCCAAGACAGGCAAAGTCGTGGCAGTATATAATCTGCGAAATTCTGCGTCAATCTGCGGAAAATAAAAAATGGATATATTTTTTGTTTACATCTCTACTTATATTTGTTATTATTACCTATAATTAGAGATAAATATTTCTGGAAAGGATAACAATGTCGCCAAAGATAATCTACATATTCATTTCTGTATTCATTATTTCTTATCTGGTAATCAAGGTTCAAGCGAGAGAAAATAATCCTTTTGAAAGCTCGATCCGGACATTCGAGGACTGGGACAAAAAGAATTCTGTTCCTCAAAACGGGGTATTGTTTGTTGGAAGCTCGACTATTGTCGGCTGGCAGACACATAAGTTTTTCGGAGAATTGCCTGTAATAAATCGCGGCTTCGGCGGTTCGCAGATTTCTGATATCAATTATTTTGCAAGTAGAGTTGTCATACCATACAAGCCAAAAGTGATAGTTTTTTATGCAGGTGACAATGATATAGCCGCTGGTAAGAGTCCAAAGCAGGTACTCAACGACTATACGAAATTCGTCGAGTTTGTACATAAAGAATTGCCGGAAACCAGGATAATTTTTATAAGTATGAAATACGGCAGCAATAACGTTTCATCACACGATACAATAAAAGAAGGCAATGTAATGATCGAGCAATACTCGAAAAAAGACGCAAAGCTGATTTATTTCGATGGCGTTTCGCCGCTTTTGGATAAAGATGGCAAACCCAACGATGATTTATTTAAAAGCGACAGGTATCATCTCAATGATAAAGGGTATGAAATCTGGACTAAACTTCTTATACCTATTATTCAAAAAGAACGTGAAAAATAGTTTTTTTGATAAATATTTAATTGCCCGTTAGAAGCTCAACTACTTCTTTTGCGTTTTCGGCGTTTACCAGCGCTTTGCAGAGAGCCTTCGAGCGGGCGAGTTTTGCTATTTCAGCGAGAGCTTCGACGTGAGGGCCTGACATTCCCGGCGATGCTAATAAAAGGAAGAACAGTTTCGATGGCTGCTTGTCCATAGAATCAAAATCAATTCCCTGCGGTGCAATGCCGATAGCAAGCTTTAAACTTGCAACAGCAGCTGTTTTCGCATGTGGAACTGCAATGCCGTCAACCAGGCCTGTACTCAGTTTACTCTCACGAGCCTGAATCGCCGTCAGAGCGGAATCATAATCGGCAATTTCCTCTGCAACTTCAAGAATCTGAACAAGTTCGCGTAAAACATCGGGTTTGTCAGTCGATACCAAAGGTATTTTAACTATGTTTTCAGCAACCAAATCAATTAAAGACATTTAACCATTCTCCTGTATTCTGTAGGGTGTGCTGTGCACACCTTCCTTCAAATTGGTGTGCAAAGCACACCCTACTGTCTATTTTAACCGCGATACGGCTTTTAGCCTAATGCAAGCCGCATCGGAACTTCATATCATCGGTACAGCAGTACTCCCCTTTTATTGCCGAACCTTTCACCTATTCTCTGGATAATGACATGTCGTATTTTTATTTTAAAGATAGTTATTATACAATAAATACGTGTAATTGAAAAGTAATTTTCAAAATATCAAATTTTTATACTAATGATTCGTATAATTCCCAAACCTTCATCGGGTCCTTTACGATGAGAACAGAACACGGAGCCGAGCGCATCGCCCGTTCAGTTTCGTCATAGAATTCCTCCATCCTGCTCCTTATATGTGATAATTCGCCAATTATAAGTAAATCTACGTTCTCCTGCTTGATAGAATCGACAATTTCCTTGCTCACGTTTCCCCTGCTTGTTTTTTTGATAATTATGATTCCCTTTGCAATCGCAAGCTCATTAATATAGTTGAGATAGCGTTCCGCGTCGGCTTCCATATCATGCTCGTACTCAAGCTCTTCATCCTGAAGGAAAATTCTTGCCTTGAGCAGGTCATCTATTGCTTTGGTATTTATTACATAATGAGCAATCAGTTCTGCATCAGAAAAGGATGCCAGGCAAATTGCAAACTGAGCGGCGGTAATTGACTGTTCCGTTCCATCTATATAAACCATTATTTTTTTTATGGGTTTACTCACAATTCTTCTCCAAAAGTCTTTTTTCTTTTGCGTTCGAGATTACTCTTGACCATTTTCATTAAAACAAACATATCACGTTCATTTTCTTCGAGCCTGCTTTGAATAAAATGAACTGTTTCCTGCAAATCAGGGATAGCAATTTTCTCAAGAGCATTGACTTTTCTTATAGTTTTTTTAACTTCGTTTGCAAGCCGCAATACGGATATTTTCAATTCCGACAGTCTGCCAAGCAAACCAAGAGCCTGTTTAAAAAAGGTAATCGAATTATCTATCCAGAAAGTTGTTCCCATCGGGCTGTAATATGGAGGACTTTCCTTGAACTCGGTTTCCACTACAGGTAAAGTCACGCCCATTACCCTTCTGGAACGGATAACAATATGAGTTGTAATATTAACCGCACCGGTAAGATACTGCACTTTCAGCTTGCCCATATCAAGAACGGCTTCTTCAAGTGCCTCATATGCTTTCGCGAGAGCTTCATCGACCATATTTTGATGATTAGTAGTCTGGTCAACAAGCGAGAGAAGTTCTATAACAAGAATATTTCTTTTCTGGTCCAGAAGCTCATATCCCTGCTTCGCGAAGTTCAAATCGTTCTTCAAACGAAGCAAATTTGTTTTCGTAGGTGCATAATTCATTTGAGCCATACTTATTACCTGTTACTTCCCGTAAAACTTTTCAATTTCCTCGTCCGTAATCCTATGCAGCTC
>CAZMPL010000127.1:0-9096 GCA_964567805.1 uncultured Pirellulales bacterium
GCGAAGGCTGGTCAGATTATCATATCGCTGCTGGAGGACATATAAGCCCTGCTTTGCATTTTCAAGATTCGCCATACGTGTCTGATTTGCGATAGCTTCTCTTCTTGCGTCCCTTTGCCTGAGAGTTTGAATAATTATCTCTCTCATGTGAATAACGTCCCTGTGATTTTCACCGAAACGAGTCATCAGGCCTGAAAGCTGTGCCTGCTGCTCGGTTAATTGTTTATTAAGTGAGAGCATAATCGGGTCCAGTTCGATCATGTTTTCAATTTGCTCGTTGATAGGGCCGTCTGCGAGGTCCTGGAAATTCTTTATGCTGGCTTTAAGCTGTTCTAAATCGTTATCAAGTTTTATTTGCTCAAGTTCCAGGCTTTGGAGTATTTCTGTAATTGTATGACGGAAATTACCGGTTTCAGGAATTTCGAGGTCCAATATGCCGTATATGCCGTACTTATTTCGAATTTCGTCCAAAGCCTGATTGGCTTTATCCAAATCTTTCTGAATAGAGCTTCTCTGGTCATTGAATTGAGATAATTTTTGTCGAACTTCATCCTGCTCGATTCCGGTTTGTTTTCTAAGGAATAAGTCAGCCATTTTATTAACAATAAAAGCAGCTTCCTGAGCCTGGCCGCAAGTCATCGAAAGCTGCACAAAATCGCTGTCTCTTTGTGGAAAGGCAATAAAATATTTTTTTAACGACCTGACTAATTTTATTTGATCATCTTTGCTATTCGCGTACCATTCGGTTTGCCTTATTCTTGAATCCAACAAGAGATATTCGAAACTGCTCTGTTGTGTAATAAGATTCGCGATGGACCTTCGATGGGCATACAAAATATCTTTTTGAAGCTGTGTTCCCCCTATTACCCATGGATCAGACGGAGTCGGGGAAAGAACCTTAAGATATGTAGCCGCAGTATATTTCGGGTAATATTTCTGTAAAACTTTCCATATCCCGAAACCAGTAATAAAACCCAAAACGGTAAGAATAAAAATCAGGAATAAATGTCGCCTTATAATTCCGAA
This sequence comes from uncultured Pirellulales bacterium, assembly GCA_964567805.1. Lineage (GTDB taxonomy): Bacteria > Planctomycetota > Phycisphaerae > Sedimentisphaerales > Anaerobacaceae > JAFGPS01. The sequence continues at coordinate 1,027 of CAZMPL010000127.1, forward strand.
TACCTCTCTTGCCGTAAGTGAGGCGGAATCAGGCGGCATAATACCAACAGGATTCATCATTCTGTTAGAATTAATCACTCTTCTCTGATCCATTTCATCTCCGTCTGGTTTATCTCGCTAAATTAATTTTATGGCGAAACACGTTCTATCGCCTGATTTATCCGGTCCTTCGTTTTTTGTGTGAAATAACCTGAGCCGAGTTCCATCGCTTTTTTGTACGCCGCGAATGCCTCTTCTTTTTTCTCAAGTTTTTCTTTTATCATTCCCTTATGCTCGTAAACTTCGGCAGGTATTGTATTCTGTCCCTGCTCGGTATATAAACTTAACGACTTTTCAATCGCTTTATCTGCTTCATTATATTGCTTGTTTTTCAACAATACAAAAGCATAGGTATCCAAAAAACCGGGATCATTCGGCTTAATATCCTGTGCCCGTTTCGAATAATCAAGAGCATCAGAAAGCCTCTGTTCGCTCTCTGCGAGCATATACGCAAGGTTATTCAGTACCTGAATATTATTCGGCATTTCAGACAGGAGACTTTCGTAATCCTTGATTGCGTCATTAATATATTTGTTATCAGACGTATTATTATACTCGTAAAGAAGTGTTTCATCTTTTTGCAAAATATATTCATATCTTATCGGGCTGTCTTTCCCGATTAAATTAATACATTTGCTGATATATTCGACTGCTTCAGGATATTTTTTATTGGCTCGCATGATAAAATACATAGCATAGTTAGCGGCTGGAGAATCCGGATTTTTTTCCAGCATTTGAGAAACATATTTTGACATTTCATCGAATTGCAGAACAGGATAAATCTCCTGTATTGTATTCATTACATAATTGTCGCCGGATATGGCTTTTTCCATCGCCAGACGAGCATACTTTTTGACATCATCATCTTTTTTAAGTACATTGCTTGCCTGTGCCATTCGCAAATACGCTAAAGGAGCATAGTCGCTGTTTATATATTCAGCCGCTTCTTTTAATGCAAGTTCAGCCTTTTCCGGGTGCGAATCTTTTTGGCTGACAAGAGATATAAGATAACCATCGAATGAAGATACAAACTGTTCGTTATCGATTTCTTTGCCCTTCTTGTCACCTGTATAAGACTCACGAATCATATCGCATGATTTTTTATAAAGTGTTTCCGCTCGTTCGAATTCTTTAGTCTGTAAAGCATATTCAGCGGCTTTGTCTAACCATTGAGCATTATCGGGATATTGCTTAATTATGCTGTCATATAAATTTTCAAGAGCGGTCTTTCTATTTAGTTTCTGGTATAAGCTTTCAAGAAGTAAATATGCCTCCATCGGTGGATTTTCTTTACCTGCGATTTCTTTCAGTTCTTTTTCAGCGTCCTGGTAATTGCCGATTTGTAAATAAACTTTCGCAAGTGAAACTCCAATAGCAGGATCATTCGTTAGTGACTGGCATGTTTTTAAGTCACTGATTGCCCTTTGATATTCATTCAACGCGATATTAATGTCACTGCGAAGCTGCCATGCGCTCGGATTATTTTTAATATCCTGTATATAAGCGTTTATCGTATCCAGAGCCTTCTTAGCGTTACCCTGCTTGTAATACAACCATGCCTGTAATATGGAAACATTCTTATCATCAGGATATTTTTCTTTAAGGCTCTGCAATTTATTTTCAGCGTCACTGTAAAGTCCGACTGTAATATAAGCTCTAATCTGTAAAATCAGGTTATTCTGGTTATTTTCAGCGGAAAGCAGCTCTGTGGAATATTTCTTTACAGCATCTTTGTCATTCATTTTTTGAGTGACAAGTAAAAGACCTCTCAAAATCTCAATATTATTGGAATCATTTACATATAACTTTTCCAAAATCGTTCTGGCACTTTCGTAATTGCCGTCCTGGAACAGTTCGTTCGCGAGCAGGATATTGTCTTTCGAAGATTCAAGGAGCTTTTTGGCTTCCTCGTCCCTGCCTCTTGCTCGCAGATACTTCGTGTAATATATAAGCACGTCCCTGTCGTTGGGATCCATCTTTCTGGCCTGCTCAAGAGCCGAACCGGCTATATCGAAAAAGGCTTCTTTCTCATCAGTATTACTTGTGTTGCCGGCTATGTTCATCGCAAGCGTTCCAAGCATTACCGCGTTATCCAGACTCGGAGCGGCTGCTAACATATCCTGGCGAATAGCGATTGCCCTTTTCGGTTCAGCGGAAGATATGAACTCCGTATATAAACCAAGCAATTCCATGTCACCCTGGTTTAGTGCCACCGCTTTTTCAAGGGCATCACGTGTTTCATCATGCTGAGCTTTGGATATTTCATTTTCACTGTTCTGTGCTATCTTATATAAAGCTATTGCGTATCTCCGGGAAATGGTACTATCAAGCGGATTTATCGAAGCCGCTTTGCTGATGTCTTCAATGTATGCATATTCATTTCCAAGTGCGGCATTAATATTGCTTCTAAACAAATAAGCCTGAGAGGAAACCGGACGTTCTTTCAGACATTCATCAACCTTGGTCAGAGCATTATTAAGGTCATTTTTCGCGGCCGCAAAACGAGCTTCATAAAATAATCCGTGAAAGCCATCAAGATTTTTTTCACGGGCTATTTTCAATATATTCTCGGCAATGTCATTTTTCTTCGTACTAAGCGCAATATCGAATAAACTGCTTACCGCAATATTAAAGTTTTCCATTTCAGTGCTATTCTTTGTTAAATCAGCAGATTTAGCAGCGTCAATCGCGATATTAAATTGTTCTATCGCTTTTGGTATATCATTATTATTTTTATATAATATTCCGAGATTGGAAGCACGCTGTATCGGGCCAGAAATATTTAATATGATTTTTTCCTGGATTTCCGTGTATCTCTGTTGAGTGACAATCCCGGGTTCAGGTTCGGACATAACCTGTTTATAAATCTGTATTCCTATATCATTTGGAAACTTCGTTAAATATTTGTCAACTAATTGCTTTGCCTGCGATATATCATCAATAGTTAAACCGGCTCTGCATATATTGATAATCGATGACTGGTTTACCAGTTCAGGTTTCATATCAATAATTTTATTAATAAAACCTGCTGCGGCTTCCATATATCCTTTTATTTCCTGTTTAACTTTCTGGTCGGAAATTTCTCGTTTACCCTGCTCCTGCGGGTCAACATTGATTCCGCTTTTTGCTAATGATATTTGAATCTGATGCATTTTCGATTCAACCAAAGCGAGTTGAAGCTTTATTGTTTCGATATCAGCAGGAGACAATTTGTCTATTTCTTTCTGAGCTTCGTCATATTTGTTAGAATAAATATATGTTTTAACACGAAGTTCCCTGCTCCTCTTGCTCGGACCGTAATCTTCATCGAATGCTTCTATGTTGTCGAGCGCATCTGTATAGCGATTAAAATTTAAAATTACTTCGACATAATCAAGTCTTGCTTCCGGTTTGATTTCTGTAATGCCGGAGTAATGCGCGTTTAATAGGAATTCGTAGGCCTTGCCAATTTCTTCTGTGTACATGAATATTTTTGCGAGCGTGTAAGAGAGTTTCGCAAATTCTATATCCAATGGCCACGGCGGCTGGGCTGGTTTTACGGATTTAAGCTGCTCGTATGCTTTATTCAGCTTAATAATCGCTTCCTGTTTGTTTCCTTTGGCAAGCTCCAACATGCCCTGCCATTTTATAACAGTAGGGTCCTCGTTAGTCCTGATAATCGCTTCAATTGCTTTAACCGCGTCCTGTGCCCCGCTGAGCAATGTTTGCTTGTCACTATCTGTGATGGCAACCAACGGATTGATAACCTGTTCGGTATAACTATCCGCGAGAAATATATTCAACAGAAAGTTGTTCCTTAACCTGATATTATTTCCGGGACCACTTGTATTCTGTGTGTCCGGCCAGGATAAAGCGTTTTTCGCGATTTCAGTCGCTTTGGTTAAATCCTGTCTGTTATTATAAACCGAATACCTTCTATAATATAAATCTGTGATTTGTATCGCATAAACAGCATTCTTTTCATTAAGTGACATCGCTTTAGTAATTTCGTCAATAGATTTATCAAGGTATTTACGGCTCTCTTCGAGTCTTGTATATTGTGAAAATATCGAATAGAACATCGAGAGGGCTTCATGAACATCCGGGCTTGTCGGGTATTTGGTTTCAAGTGACAGATATTCAGATTCGAGTGATTTAAATTCTTTTTGAACCTGTTCCGGTTCGTTATCTCTGGCAAGTACAACTTTATAATTAATAAGATTGATATAGGCTTTAACTTTATCGGAAGCGTTTTCAACCGCTTGCTCAAGTATCGCCAACGCTTCTTTCCCTGCTTTATCCCTTTTATCCTCCCCGCCTTTCGTTGCGGCTAAATCTCCTTTCGCTAATACCGATTTTGCGAGATTCAAATACACATCGATATTATTCGGTTCGAGTTCTTTAGCTTTTTCAAAATCAGATATTGACTCGTCGAACATTTCTTCAGTGTTTGTGACGGAACCCATGTTTGCCTGTTCGAAAGCACCTTTTCCTTTTATTATATAAAGATATGTCCCAAGTTTTTGAGTTGCGTTATGGTCCTTTTCAAGGTCTGGCATTTTCAGACTTGACAAGTCATGGTTCATTAAATCTTTATTCTGAGCGGTTTCCAGAAATTTCGAAGCATAATCATAAGCCTGCGACCATACGTTCGGTACGCCGCTGTCACCTATAATCTCGAAATAGCGCAAGCGGTTATATTGAGCTTTTATATTTTCGGGTTCGATGAAAATTATCTTGTCCCAGCAATCCAATACGTAAGGCCAGTTCTGGGTTTCGACAAATAAATCCACCATAGCAGTCAGGATATCTTTTCTTTCCTCGTTTGTTTTCATTCCGCCGAACGCGCTGCTGTACTTTCGTATCGCGATTTCGTAATACTGGTCTTTTGTTTTCTGATCAGTTGATTGACGGGCGGTTTGAATCGCGGCTTCCGCGTCTTTAATAAATTCGAGCGGGCTGCGTTTCATTTGAAAAACTATGATAATTAAAACTAATGCGATAATGACGAAAAAAGCCGAGCCCAAAAACGCGACTTTTTTATTCAATCTCCTTCTAACCATAATAATTCCTTATATCACAAGTTTTGATAACAAAGCTTAAAATATTCATACTGACCAATTTTACGAATGCAGGTATCCAGTCAAAATACTGCGACAATGGATTCCCGCTTGCGCGGGAATGACATACGTTTGATATATACCATAATTAAAAAATACAAACTTACAATTCAAAATTACCTAAGTTTACCATTCCGGCCAATATTCTTTTTCTAAAATTGGCAATATTACATTCAATAATGACTCAGTTGCCTTAATTGTTTGTTCTTTATCAGGAGCTTGCGCAGACTGATTAAAAGCAATTTCAACCTTTGAAAAATACGATGATTTGCGGAAAAGGTTCTTATTTAACGCTATTCTCGCTTCTTCACGGCTGCCTGCATATTCTCCATTTACCCTGAAAAAGTATAAAACAGGAAATTTTCTCTGGTTTAACAAAATATTCCTATTGTCATTACCAAAAATAAGATACTGAGCGGAAATATTTCGTGTTTCGTTATTGTCAATATTCAATGTAACACTCGATGATGACATTTTCTGGTATCCGCCGCCTGTATAGCACTCTTCCGGCACATGTGGTATTCTATCCGGCGATGAATAATATGTAATAAACAAAAAGCACTTCCGGACCGGACTATCGGCGGAAACATTTGTATCTTCAATTATCCAGTTAATGTAATCCTCTGTTCCCAATTCTTTGACTATTTCCTGGTTTTCAATTTTTATTTTATTCTGAGGCTCGACTGCATAATGCGATAAGCCGCTCTCATCGAGAAGGTCCAGTGATTTTTTTAATTGTATAGGTTCTTTTTTTAAATATACACCGAGATTATCTATGGCGATAGACATTCCCGCACCCGTGAGTGCAAGTATAGCCGCACAAATCATAAAAGCAGGCTGAAAATAATACTTTATCATATTTGTTTTATTTTCGTTCATAATGTTTTTCGCTTTACAATATCTTCGGTAACAGCTTTTCCTTCTTCGACAAACAGGCTTGACATGAACCATGCAAGGAAACCATATAATAAAAACGCCAAAGGCAGCATTGCCATACCAAGTAAATCATGGTAGATGCCTTGTGTGTATTCAGGACTTATGAAAACATAGATAAATCCGGTACAGGTAACACGGATAATATTGCACAATATCGCGATAGGAATCGTACTGATTAATAAAATCATTCTTTGCCAAAACGGCCTCTGGTGAATATATGCCATTACAACTCCGAGCGCAAGAAACGCCATGAGAAGTCTGATTCCACTGCATGCTTCAGCTACATCGAGAGCAGGCTCGATAATTCGTCCTTTATATATCACATCAATAATAGCGCCATGTACGGCAGCTTCCACTCCATTAACGAGATTTAATAAAGCCGCAGCGGACGAAGCGGCCCATTGTCTCATCGGGTTTGTCATGCTTTTATAAATTCTGTCAGGTAATGGTACCGCGAATAATAAAAACAGAATTGCCAGCCATGAATATTTCAATAAACGCCAGCCGCCAAGAAACAGAACTATTGAAACAATAGCCGCAATCATTGATAACGAACGAAAATATGCCCAACCGGATGGACTGGCAATATTAAATATGTAAAAACAAATTGAACATATCAGAAGCGGCGGACCAAAATAATTTGGTTTTGTTTTCAGATTGATTATTTCATTCTTACGCTGATTAATAAAATAAAGACTGAATAACGGTATAAGAAAACCGTGCGACCAGTTTGTGTCGTGAATCCATTGAAAAATGAGATAGTCTATTTCCCGATAAAATACAAAAACAAAGAGTAATCCGATGATTGCGGTTTTTATGCAGTTATGAATGCCAATATCACGCCATTTATCTTTAACGTAATGCTCTGTTTCCTTATTTATAACCGGCATAACCATATTTCTATTCTCGGCATGATATTGTTTCCGAATTTAATCGAAATATTTGCTTGAGTAATACGAATCATTTGCAAAATTACGGTCATAAGCAAATCCGAAACCATAAGTTGCCCTGAAAGAATTACGCAATACAGCTCTCCAGATAGAAGTTGCATGTGTACCAACGTTAATAATATCATGCGGCTTGATGTAAATATCCGGCTGCTCACCGTTAAAGATTTTTTCCAAATCGACTCTCACGATTTCTTCTTTATTTCTTCCGATTCTCCTGGTTATTTCACAACGTTTCGGCCATGCCAGAGGTCCTAAATTTCCGGCTGTCGCGACCGCCTGTTTCAATGTAACCATACCGCCAGTCATCTCAACCGCTCCGGTGCGAGTAAGATTACCCATGAGGTAATATTCGCCGGCAGCATCAAGAGGAACAAATATTGAATCACCGGGTTTAATTATTATATCATAACGCGTGTCACCTGCCATAAGTTTGGCAAATGGTACTTTAATGAGCCGTGTTTCAGTCTCCTGGCCATCTTCCCATGTTAATTCCTGACTCGGCATACCGGAATTCGATTGGTTTATAACATTTGGAACATCATTCTGAGTTTGTCCCGGCTTAACCGGTACCCATTGTCCATTTCTTAATACCCATTCCAGTTCATCGTCTGGTGTTTCGTTTGTCGTATCAGGTTTTGTAGAAGGAACTTCTACCTGTTGGGTATTGCTTAATCCTCCCGGAGATGATGTTTCTACTTCCACAGCTACCCATTCACCGTTTTGGAAAACCCATTCAATATGCTTTGAGCCTTCTTGACCGGCTGGTCTTGTTTCTGGCTGTCGTATCGTATTATGTTCTGGAATTACTTCTTTTTCAGGTTCTTCGGTTATGCTAACTGATTGACCGGTAACTCTTCTTAGTGCTTCACCTACACTTATACGATTCTCCAATCCTCCATTTTCCGATTGCATATCAGAAAGCTGATAGGAGTTCTTGTTGGCTAAACGTCCCGCTGTAGGATATCTGTAGCGATTAATGCTGCGTGAGTTTCTGCTCGGATTTCTATCGATTACCATTTCCGACGAAGAAACAACAACTTTATTAA
>CAZMPL010000128.1:0-9021 GCA_964567805.1 uncultured Pirellulales bacterium
CATCCTGAAAAAAACAGGATGAGGCTGCCACCCATTTTTATATTTATATTCGAATTGCTTAGCGTTAATTGTAACCATTTTTACGTTGTTGCAGTGACAAAAATACGGATTTTCTGTGAACGCTTATGATATTTTTTATGTGTGGCAGCCTCAAGCGAAGCTTGGGGATGGTTTTAATCAGACGAAATAAAATAACAAACAGAATTCTTTTATATAGTTGTTTTTATGAATTCAATAATCTTGCTATTCGCTCTTCAGTAGGAGGGTGAGTCCTGAATAAGTTAGACATTTCACTGCCAGTCAAAGGAGCAACGATAAACATATTGCTTTGGCTATCCGGAACTCTGATACGTATTTTTTATGAAAAAATAATTATCTCCAATAATACTGGTTATGGTTTGTTGGGTTCCTTTGATGAGTCTGAAATCGGATAATAATAAACAGGCTGATTTTGCTTTTCGCTTAGAGTATAAAATCCGTGCCCGTTCGGGTCGAAACATATTGCTTCGCCCTGAGGTTCTGGTATGAGTTCTATCGTTGTATAATCTCCCAAAAAAGCTTTCCATAATGGCTCGCTTTCCTGTCTTCTCCAGATTATTGCGTTTGTTAGGTTCCTTACGATAATTAACTTGCCGTCAGGTGACACATCTCCTCCAGTCGCCAGACCCAGGGGAAGCATAGTTGCCTGAGCCATTATTGTTGGCTTATCTGTCGATTGAGGATAAGGAGTATGGTAAACTCTGCTGAAAATGTTGCGTTTTGTGATTATATAAATATCTCCATTTAGCGAATCAACCAGAAGAGTTTCAGCGTCTTTTGGTTTATCGTCAGGATAAGCAAGTTTAATTGTATCAGGAGGTCCTATCTTGATTTCTTTCTTCGAAGGAGTTGAATTTACATCAGGCTCAGGAATACGATAAATAGTCACAATTACATTTTTATTTCCATTATTACCAATATCGCCAATATACAAATAATCAGAATTTTTCTCCGGTCCTGGCCCGATAGCAATGTCTTCCCAATCGCGGCATTTGATTCCTTTTATAAGAAAATTTCCGACAAGCTCACCTTTATTATTTATCGCATAAAGTTTTGCGGAATTTCCTGAATCGTTATGAACCCATAAAATATTTTTGTTTTTTCTGCTTGCGACAATTCCTGATGCTTCCTTAATAAGGTCAGTCTGGATGGTTCCAATTTTTATTCCGGGTTTGAATTTCAGTTCATTTTCCGAAGCGGCGGCGGAAAAATAAAAAACTCCAGAAAGAATGATAATCGAATAGATTAATTTTGTTTTCATAGTTATTCCAGTTCATAAGATTATTATATTTTACTGAATTAAGAAAAGGATAAATACAAAAATATGGAAATAAAAAGCCCCTGCGTGCGGAGGAGGGAGAGGAAATGTGAGATAGCGCAGGGGCTTGAAAATAATTTTATAAGAGCTTTAAGAATTAACGCTTAACATCGCCAGTTGTTCGTGTTCGATGGCTTTTTTTATTAAACGTAAATCCAATATTCCTATCGGGGCATTCTCATTGTTAACGACTGCTAATTGTTCGCTGCCGCTTTGTTCTAAAATCTCCGTTGCCTGTTTCAATGTAAGGCTGTCTTTAAGAAATCTCTGGTCCGGATTTATGACATCGGCGATAACCATCCATTCCCAGCAATCACTATCGAACAAAATATTTTTTAAATGCTCCAGAGTTATAATACCCGCAAGTTTACCATTTCCATCGATTACCGGGCATGTTAACGAATCTCCCGTAGAAAATCGCTGAACCGCAGTTGTAATTTTGTCAGTTAGCTTTAAAGGTTTAACTTCACGCTTTACAGCTTTTTCCACAGTCAGTCGTTCCATCATATCTTCGTCGGTAATATTTCTATCGTTTTCTTTCGCAAGACGAATACTGACTTTTGTCATGGCCGGACCGATTATTTGCACGATAAAAGTTGTCGCGGTTACTCCGGAAATGACTAAGTCACCTAAAGAAATTTTATCTGTAACCGGAATAGTTCCCAGGTGCTGGGTTGCCATTATGGATAAACCGATAGCTACGCCGCCTTGAGCGAAAATTCCAATGCCGCTGTATTTTTGAACCGCGACTGGCGCTCCGGATAATTTTGCTCCAATGTAACATCCTAACGCTTTTCCCGAGCTTCTGCCGAGAACATAAAGCAGTACGATTAACCAGACCCAGCCGGGCATACTAATAATTTCGAGTCTTGCGCCTACCATGACAAAGAACATTACATAAATCGGTACGGCGAAACTTCGGATTGTAGTAAGAAGTTTTTCGCTTTGGTGCGGTGTAAGATTTACTAAAAGCAATCCCATGGCCATTGTAACGAGAATCACATCAAGATTAAGAGCACTCGCCAGCCCGATGACACAAAGCAGCATACCAATTCCGATTGCGAGCATGCGGTCCTTCTTTTGATGAACATAACGAAGGAACAAAACCATAATGCTTCCGCTTATCAATCCGAAACAAACCGAACCGCCAAGCTCTTTTATAATTAAAAATATTTCTCGAACTAACTCGCCGCCCTGACCAGTAAGCATTTCCGCGCAACTTGTTCCCACGCCATAAAGTGTCATTGCAAGAGCGTCATCCAGGGCAACTATTGCAATTATAGTAGTAGTCAAAACGCCTCTTGCGCGGTATTCCCATAAAACTTCAACCGTCGAAGCCGGGTCAGTAGCAGAAGCAATAGCTCCGAAAACAATTCCGGCCGCAAGTGAAGCAGCGAAATAATGAGTAATCAAATATACAATGCTGAATGTTGAAACAGCTACAAAGAAAAAAGCAAGCATTCCTTCCCATAGCAGAATTTGAAGAAATTGTTTGCCATATTTTTTGAATGTTTCGAATTTAAGTTCGCCGCCAACCAGAAATCCGATAATCCCGAGAGCAAACCATGTAAATGAGCGGAGTTGTTCGATGTTTTCGTTTTCCAGTAATTTGAAGCCGCTTTTACCGATAAGAATTCCAAATGCAATATAACCTACAACCTGAGGAATTCTAATCTTCTGGAAAAACCATGCGCCTAATGCTCCTCCCAAAACACCGATACCCATCAATACCAGGATTCCATGATTAATATCTATAAACGCCAATGTCATTATTGTTCTCCATCAGTAAGAAGGGAATGTATCGATTTGGGATCACGGGACCCGATAAGTCTTTCTCGGAGCAAAGGATTCTTCAGACGGGAACTGATAGCCGCCATCGTTTTGATATGCTGAGCATGTTGGTCTTTTCCCGCCAGAATCATAAAAATAATTCGGACAGGATTTCCATCCAGTGATTCGTAATCGGTTATATCGACAGTGCTTACACCTACTGCCATTATCAGGTTACTGATATTGCTTAATCGAACATGAGGTATTCCGATGCCAAGCCCGATACCTGTACTCATAAGTTTTTCGCGTTGAAAAATTCCCTCTGTAACCGCTTCTTTGTCTGAAATAGCACCTTTTGATGTCATATTGTTTATGATTGACATAAGAGCGGCATCTTTGTTACTGGTTTCAATAATTGTTATATGGTCAGGATTGAGGATTTGTTTCAAATTGATGGGTGAAAATGTAACGTTCTTTTTCGAAGAGGCCGCAAGGTTATCATCTACCCATTTCTCAACTTCAGAACGCTTGAATCTCCATGTTGTACCCAGTTTGCCTGCCGGAATAGTTCCAGATGCAGCCCAATCGTAAACGGTTCTTTCAGAGACTCTCAAAAACTCAGCAACTTCCTGAACAGTCATTATTTCTGGTTTTAATGTTTGCATAATTAACCTTTAATGAATAAAAGAAGCAATTAAACAGTTTAAGAGTGTATTATACATAAATATATGCGTTTTACAACGTTATATTCATATTATTGCGAAATATTCATAGGATTTACAAAGTAATATTGATTTTAAGGTAAAAAAGTTCATTTTAATTTAAAAAATGTTTGAAATAAAAAAGCCCCTGTGTGCGGAGGAGAGAGGAAAAGTGAGATAACACAGGGGCTTGAATTAAATAATTAGCTTAAAGTACGCTAATGATAGATACTGGATAATCTGATAAATGTTCGAAAAAAGTTGTCGAAAGAGCAATATTCTAAATATATTCAATCTAATTTTCAGGATATTTAAGTATTTCTTCAATAAGTCTGTCTAACGCAATACTCAGATGTTCGTCTGGATTGTATTTTCCTGATCTCAGTTTATTTCTGGTATCCTGAACTTTCTTTTTTCTTATTTCCGGGCATTGTTTCTGCACAGGCGTTATGCGTCTGGATGCCGTTTCTTCGTTATATTTCATAGTTAACATGGTTGATACTCCTAAACATAGTATAAACTCTTTAGTTATATATGATTCATCGGAAGGTGTATCTGTTTTTAAGAACTGGCATTTTGCCCAAAGTGAATAGGCAGATTACCTATTAAATAAGGAAAAAGCATTATTAACAATCCACTATATAAGTGTTTTACTGAACGAATGTATAGTATAGACTATTTTAAGATTGAAGTTCATCCAGCATTTGCCAGCGAGCATATGTTTTTTCGAGTTGTTCGCTTAATTCCTTTAATCTCAAATTGACAGCCGCTGCTTCAGAACTGTTTTTATAGAAATCAGGTTTCATCATGTCATCATGCAATTGTTTTTGTTCTGCTTCCAGAGATTCAATCAGTTCTGGAATTTTTACAAGCTCTTTTTTTTCCTGGTATGATAATCTGCGAGGTTTATCTGTTGTTTCTTTTTGTCGAGTTTTTTTGGGAGAAGCCTTTTCCTGCTTTTGCTGATTCTCCTGTATTTTGTTACTTTGTCTCAACCAGTCATCAAATCCGCCAACGTACTCTTTTATATAACCATTTCCTTCGAATGCAAAAATACTGGTAACAACATTATTTAAAAATTCGCGATCATGGCTCACGAGTAATACAGTTCCCGGGTAGTTCAAAAGGAATTCTTCGAGCAGGTCAAGTGTATCGATATCCAGGTCGTTAGTCGGTTCGTCGAGTACAAGTACATTCGAGGATTTGGCGAACATTTTTGCTAACAATAGACGATTTCGTTCGCCGCCGGAAAGATTCGCTACCGCATTGCGTGACTGTATCGGCGTAAAAAGAAAGTCCTGAAGATAACCGATGATATGACGGGGACTGCCGTTTATCACAACAGTTTCATTTCCATCGGCGATATTTTCATAGACTGATTTTTTGTAATCGAGTTGAGCATGCAGCTGGTCGAAATAGGCTATATCAAGATTAGTACCATGCCGCAGATTGCCTTGCTGTACTTCCAATTTTTTGAGTAATACTCTAAGTAATGTAGTTTTGCCTGAACCGTTTGGCCCGATTATACCGATTTTTTCGCCGCGCATAATCTGTGCCGAAAAATCTTTGATTATTAACTCGTCGGTTTTATAGCCGAACGCAATGTTTTTTGCATCGATGACAAGTCTTCCCGATAACTGGGCGTCCTGAATTTGCATGCGTACCGCGCCGGTAAGTTCCCTGCGCTGTTTTCTTTCCTCACGCATTTTCATAAGGGCTTGGACTCGGCCTTCATTTCGTGTGCGTCGGGCTTTTATTCCTTTGCGAATCCAGACCTCTTCCTGTGATAACTTTTTATCGAAAAGAGCGTTTCTGACTTTTTCATCTTCAAGTAATGCTTCCTTGCGTGACAAGTACGTTTCGTAGTTGCAGTTAAAACTTCTAAGCTCACCTCTATCCAGTTCGATTATACGTGTCGCGAGTTTTTTAACGAAGGCTCTGTCATGGCTCACAAAAATAAATGTTCCTTCATATTTAGATAGGAAATCTTCGAGCCACATGATAGCTTCGATATCAAGATGGTTGGTTGGTTCATCAAGCATTAAAATATCCGGCTCACGCACAATTGCCTGAGCCAGTAGTACCCGGCGTTTCATCCCGGCGGAAAGATTCTCGATTTTCGCTTCAACATCGAGTTTAATTTTTTCCGCTATCATTTCGACATAGCGATTTAATTGCCACCCATCTTCAATATCGAGCCTGTGCTGAAGCGTTTCTAATTTCTTCAACAAACTTTTATTGTGTGGATCAGCGGCTACGTCGTGACTTATCTGGTGACATTCGGAAAGAAGTTTGCCTCGTGAACCGAATCCTTCGGATATAATATCGAAAACAGTCCCTTTTATTTTGTCAGGAACAACCTGGCTCAAGCAGGTTACGACGAGCGAAGATGCTTTTGTAATAACGCCGCTTTCTGGTTCGAACTCTCCGGATATTAGACGCATGAGTGAAGTTTTGCCGACACCGTTTCTTCCCAAAAGGCATATACGTTCTCCCGGCTCGACCTGAAAGTTCAAATGCTCAAGAATTGGCTGCCCGCCAAACCCGAAGCTAACATCCTGCATTCCTATTAACGCCATATTATTTATTTTAATCTACGTTTTACAATGTAAATTATTTGTAAAAAATTTAGAATCCACAACCTGCAAACACCAATTTATTACAAATATTCGACTTTTGGCAACAAGCAAGAGATTTTATATGAAACTTCATAATTACACAAGAAATGAATTTGCTTGACCATAAGATATAGATTATTTAAAATTGTCTGTGCTTAAAGGAGGTAATATTAATTTGAAGATTGAGAGGTCTTGAAATGAGAAAAAGCATTGTTACTTGCATTCTTTTTATTTGTTTGGGAAGTTCATATATAGCCGCCGACGAGCCAAATATTGAGCAATTATTTAAAGCTGCTCTAAATGCAAAAGGCAAAGCTTATGTTGAGATACGACAAAATATTCTTAGCTTACAACCTCAATATGATTCATATCTAAAAAAGCAAACTGAAAGTTCCGATTTGCAAACTCGTATAATTGCACAAGCTATTCTGGATAGAGCCGCAAAACCTCAGGAATATCGACATTTCGAAGAGTTGATGATTGTTCCAATTACCGTAGCAGCTAAATATGGCAGGCATTCCCGCGCGGTCATCAATCCGTTTGAAACTATTAAGGGAATTACTCAGATTCCTAAAACTTCCAGAAGTTTAGAAAATAGAAGAACTGTGATTGATGTTGGGGTAGGTACACCTTCACAAACAAATTACCATAGCTATTGCCATGATGATTCGGCCTTTTTATTTATGGCTGAAATGGCAATGAAAGATACAATGCTTGATTTGCCGGAGTTATCCGAGCAGGTCGAATGGACAGATGGTCAAAAGACTTATACACTAAATGCAACAGCCGAGATGTTAGGAGTGTTACCACAAACTGCAGAAAAGTGGCATCAAACAGGAATATTTCTTGTACAGTGGGATGACCACAGAATTTTTATTCCAATGCAAACTGATAGTAATGATTTGCCCGATTCTATCTCGCAATTCCAAATCAGAAACTTTTATGTATATTTTTCAGACAAGATAATTAATCCTGAATATTTAGAAAGTATTGAACCTGTATCAAGAGTTGTTCATGCAGATGCAATTGATGCTGCTGAACGATTTAAGCAAGATCCGGGAAGTTTATCTCGATGTTATGCGGTTTTGATGCTCAGGAATTTTGCAAAGCCTGAAACTCCTGAATTGCTCTACAAGATTTATAAAGATGATATTTCAGAGTATGTAAGACTGTATTGTGTAGAAGGTTTTTCTGCACAAACACAAGTCGAACAAATAAAGGAAGCTATGAAAGCGTTTTATATACGTGTTGAACCAGATGATAGTAATATAACCAGTACTACTACGAGACGTACTAATGTTAAGCCAGGTCCGGTTAAAGTTCCTTTATCGCTTATACGAAAAGAAGCTTTTAAAAAATCAAGAGAAAATCCGGATACTTTTGATGTATCTGATTATATCGAATCAATTATTCCTGGTGATGATAGATTTAACTTGGAAATTGCTAAAATATTAGTTGATCAAGGAGATAAAGCCGCAATTGAACCGTTAATTGAAATGCTGGGGTATAGTTCTTCAAACAGAGATTTTATAGCTAAATCAATAATTGCCATAGATCCCAATAGTATGTATAAAGCGTTAGAACATCAGGACTCGAATATTCGAGAAAGTGCCTGGGTGTCATTAGCTTCTTATGATGTAAATTTTCCCCTTAAGTTTGAATATTTAATTAATCATTTAGATGATGACCTCGTAAAAATACAAGATCGTATAATTAATCCAATGCTTTATTCAATAATGGGATTAATTTCAAGAGATTATCCTGATTCTCTGATTAGCTTTCTTGATAATACAAATCCCAATATTAGGGAAAGAACATTGGATTTATTAGTAAGCAATCCAGATAAATATATACCAAAAGAATCGCCGTCAATAAAAGAGATTTTACTTTCATATGTTCATGACACAAATCCTTCATTCCGGCGAACAGTATTAAATAAATTAAAAGGATATATTTCAGATGAGCAAGTACATACAGTGTTTTTGAATGAACTCAAAGATACGGACTATGGATGCAGAATAGAGGCTATTGAAAGTCTTGAAGATTCTGCCGAAACAGTGTCAATTCTGGATAATCTCTTATCGCAGGAAAAACATCCGTCTGTTCGTAATTCTGCTGTTCATAAACTAAGTAAAAACAAAGAGCCTTCAAGGTATAGAATATTTGTAATGTTAATCTCTGATGGAGACTATCAAGTTCGTAGAAAAATTGCACAGGAACTGAGCGATTGGGGAGATGAACAGGTAATTGAAATATTTAAAAATTTACTAAATGACTCAAATTCCGAAGTAAAAAGAATTGCAATTACCTATATTGCAAAAAATGATATTGGATTATTGAAAGAAGTTTTATCAGACATAGAACCGGAACTTCGTAAGACGGCATATGAATCTTTTGATAGAATGGCAACTGATGAAATTATTGAATTATTAATAAAAGGAACTCAGGATGAAAATGCTATTGTGCAATCCGCAGCTATATGGAATTTGACAAGGCAAAAATATTCTAAAGAACTTGATGACCCAGTTGTTTCAGCCGTTAGGAAATGCCTGTCTGATGATAATCCTAAAGTACG
>CAZMPL010000129.1:0-9020 GCA_964567805.1 uncultured Pirellulales bacterium
AATATACCTGCCTTTTGGGAGATGATCGTTTACATGATTATCGAGAACAATAACGTCATATGGATTTTCGATACTTAGAGCAGCTTGATCAAGTTTATCGAAATCTTCCGGTGACTTAATTTCAAGTTTGGCAAGAGGACACGCTTTTAACGCGGATTCTATCGCTGGGTTATCTTTAGTAACGAGTAGAACGGAAAGATTTTTCGGTGGGGAAATTATAGACCATGCCGAATTGTCACAATCCAGAGAATCATCAGAAAGAAGCTTGATTTCGAGCACACCTGTTTCAGCCTGGGCGAGAGAGAAATTCACGGCTGTTTTACCCGGTTCTTCCTTTTTCGTATCGTCGTTTATGCTCGACGGAGGTACAGATATTGACCGGATAGATTTGACATTATTATTTATACTAAGCTGCAAATCCCCACCAAGTTTCTTATCACCGAAATTGGAAACCGAAACAAATACTTCCAGCTCATCTGGATTTTCGTATGACCGCAAAGCCTGCATCGCGGTTATGCCGCTATTTTGAGTTGCTTCCGTCCCTATCGAGTGGTACGTAATTTCGTTATCCCCTACTGTCAATTCCATCAGATCAATAATTTTGCCATCACTGAAAAGTTCCAGTTTTGCCGGCTCCTGCTGATTCATAAAATCAGCTTCGCCGGTAGGTGACTGAGAAAACGCCCTGGCGACTATAATTGCTTCTGATAAAATCGATTTTCCATCTCCCGGAGAAATTGACTCGATTGCCTGAATCAATTGTCTCTTGTTCGAAGTAAAATTACACATGACTTTGGCATGGTCATCAAAAGCTATTATCATCGTCTGGTCGCTGTCATCCTTCAAAGATATCACAGCTTTTTGCCGCATAGACTCGACGAATATTTTCGCTTGTTCTTTGGCTGTATCAAGCCTTGTTTTTTTGCCGGAGGAATTATCATCTATTGTATTCATGCTTGCCGAACGGTCTATTAAAATGACATGTCTTCGTCCTGAACTTTGTTTCAGTGATAAAATCGGCCAGGCTATCGCGAATAATACCGCGAATAACATCAGTAACTGAATAAGTAATAAAATATTATGCCTTAATTTTTGAAACGGCGCATTGACCTGCATATCACGTATAGCTCTTTGCCAGAGCAAAGTACTGGAAACAAATTGCTCCTGCCGCTTTAATTTCAGAAAATACAGCAATAATAAAAGCGGCACGCTTATGAGAGCGGCTATAAGTGCTGTAAATGGTGTAAGCCATTGCATAATTCGTTTTCCCTTTTTATATTTTTTAACGCAGTAACTGGATTCGGCGCAGATAATTTAATACAAGTGTCTCTATCGAATCCGAAGATTTCGTAAGAACATAAGCTGCACCTCTGCGAGTACAAAATTCTTTCAATTCATTACAATAAGCATTCAATGTTTTTTTATAATATTTTAATAATGCACCTGAAACTGTAATCTCGGCGATATCGGCATCTTCTACATCAATCAATTTTAATTCGCCTGTTATTTCTGGAGTAAGCTCGTTAGGTGAAAGTACCTGGATAACATAAAGGTCATAGTTCTGACCTATGAGTCGGCGTAAACCTGAATCATAACCTTCCTTGAAAAGGAAATCGCTCAAAACTATAGTAATACCGGAACCAATTCTTCCCGCTGCAAGCTGTTTGCATGATTTTTCAAAATGCGATAAACCGTCGCTTTCCGCCGATAAAAGATAATCAGCCATTTGATGAAGATAGTGTCGTCCTCGCATATTAGAGAGTTGTCCCTCTATGCCGTCCGCGAAGAAACTTATCGTTAGCCTGTTATTGTTCACAAGGCTGACGTAACCAAGAGCTGCGGTCAATTTCTTTATGAAAAGAGCTTTGGTCGGCTCACCAAAATTCATAGATGAACTCAGGTCGGCTACGATATGAACCGTAAGGTCCTGTTCTTCCAGAAACAGTTTAAGGAACAACTGTTCCAGTCGTCCGTAAATATTCCAGTCCACAAATCTTAAATCGTCACCCGCAACATATGGTCTATGGTCGGCGAATTCGACACTTTGTCCCCTTCGCTTGGTACGTCGTTCACCGTGAAGTTTGCCCTGCAGTATCTTCCGGCTCATTACATCGAGCGAATCCAGTCTCGCCATAAACTCCGGCTCGAGCAGGTCTGTAAGCCGTTTTTTAGTTGTAGATGTTTTATGGTACATTTAATTTTTGTTCCATTGTTGTCGGGGTATTTTCAAGTATCTGGTTAAGAACTTCATCTGTTGTAATACCTTCGGCCTGGCCTTCGAAATTAAGCAATACACGGTGACGCAAAGCAGGCAGAACGGATTCAGAAATGTCACCGAAACTCACATGATAACGTTCGTCGAGCAATGCTCGAACTTTTGCAGAAAGCACAAGAGCCTGAACTCCTCGCGGCGAAGAACCGAAACGTATATATTTGTTTGTCACTTCAGCCGCAAATTCTCCCTGCGGATGTGTTGCCAGTACGAGTCTTATTGCATAATCCTGTACGTGTTCTGCTATTACAACTCTTCTTACGAGTTCCTGTGCTTTGATTATGCCTTCCATGCCAATGATATTTTGTGCTCTCTCACTATGCGCCGTCGTAGTCCTGTTGATAATCTCGCTGAGTTCCTTGCGATTGCTGTACGGCACAATTACTTTGAAGAAAAACCTGTCAAGCTGTGCTTCCGGCAAGGGATAAGTACCTTCCTGCTCTATCGGGTTCTGTGTCGCAAGAACAATAAAAGGTTCCGGCAGCTTGCGAATCTGACCGCTGCTCGTTACAGAATGCTCCTGCATTGCTTCGAGCATAGCTGACTGAGTTTTAGGAGTAGCTCGGTTAATTTCATCCGCCAGAATAATCTGACCGAAAATAGGGCCGGGCTGAAACTCGAAGCTTCGCCTGCCGCTCGTTGAGTCTTCCATAACCATATTTGTTCCGATTATATCGGCGGGCATAAGGTCGGGAGTGAATTGAATACGTCTGAATTCAAGGGAGAAAACGTCACTCAATGTTCTTACAAGCAAAGTTTTACCAAGGCCGGGAACGCTTTCGAGCAGAACGTGACCGCCGCAGAAAATGCTTATGAGAACATTATCAACGATTGATTCATGACCTACGATGACTTTGCCGACTTCTTTTCTGAGAGAATCGAACGTTTTCCGGAAGTCTTTGCATTGTTCTTCAACATTTTTATCATCTTTCGACATTTTATATATCTCCTAAGAATCTTTTATCATCAATTCTAATTATCCTTTTTCTGTTCACTCGATTTTTTCTTTGCATTGAGAAGTCTTTGGATATGTGTGACATCTTCCTGTTTAGCTTTTTTATCAGGTTTGGATTCCTCTTTTTTGACCTCAGGTTGTGACGGCTTTTTATCCTCGACTTTTGATACAGGCAAATCGCCCTTGAATTTCTCATCAGGGACATATTTTCTCGATGCAGCCGCATCTCTTGAACGTATCTTAAACTGATCCTGAACCTGTTTTCTTGTTATTTTTAATTTATCGAGAGTTGTTTCTGCTTTTTGTACCGTCTTTCTTGAAATAACCTGAATCATTCTTCGTGACATTGCCTTGAAGTCAAGAGCGAGTCTGCGAACGGCTACATCTAAAAGGAACAAGGCAAGCCAGATAAGCATTAACGGACGAATCAAAGGTAATGGCGTTTCCGGAAATTTCAATCCTGTATAATCGAACAGGTTCGCCTGATTCGGATCGGAACTTAACATCCGGCCATTTGTCATCTCGCTTACATGTGTCAATAAAGGCATATTATCGGAAAGATCACGAAATTCAGGAGCAAATGGAATCGTAACCGCGGTATCTGTCATATATATCTTGTCAGGTTCACCGATTTTTTTGTATCTCATATTTACAATATAGCTTCCTGACCCTTTTGCGTCGAAAGACGCACTGTACTGGCCGGGACCGACCTGAACAAGCTCCAATTCCTCAACTTCAACGTCAGGCGATATTACACGACCATCTATATCCGAGAATTGTAAAAATTTTCCCTGGTTATCTATTGCTTCCACATTTACAGTGACTTTTTTATCCTGAATGTCTGTTGTAATTTCGCAATCCGTAGATTGTGAAGGTTTTCCGGCCCATCGTACCACCTGTTCCCAGAAAGTCTCAAAATTGCTCCATCCGAGCCAGCTTTGCGCCCAGCGGCTGTCAATTGAAGACGTAAACGCCGCACATCTGCCCATCCCGGACTGGCAAATCGCAAGTATCGGGTCGTTTTCCTGGCTATTAAGAATAATCTGGTTTAAGCCCCCCTTGGGGCCGGTAATTATATAACCATCGAGTTCCGGATAATTGGAAGATAAGCCTTTCGTTATTTCACTGAGTGAATAAACCAATTGCGGTGTGAAGGTTTGCTCATTAATCAGGTTTCGTCTCACAACCATCGCTTCTTTTATAAATATCTGCGGCAATTCATTCGGATTCCTGACATCATAAGCCTGCCCGCCGGTAGCGTCCGCGACACGCTGCAATCGCATAAGGTCGCTTTGCTGATGCGGGAAAATTCCAACTGTACTAATGGTAATTCCTGATTCCACGCATGACTTCAAAAGCTCATCTGAAGGGTCCTGCGGGTCACCATCAGTTATTACTATTATATGTTTTTGGGCGGCGTCACATTCATTGAGTGCTTTATAAGCTTCCTGTACATGAGCGTGAAGACTTTGCATATCACCCATTTGCATCAGATTAATTGCTGATAAGACTTCCGATTTATCACCTGCTTCAGATAAAGGATATATCCAGTTATCAATTCCGACACCCTGCCAGTTCTGTGCAAGAACACCAACTAAATCAAGACGGCTTAATGTTTGAACCGCGGAAGATGCAACCATTTTTCCCCAGTAATTTCCATTGGGCATTTCACAGGCGTGCATAATCAGCACAAGAGCGCCTTTTGGTAATTTCTTCTGCTGGGGTGGATCCAAATCGACCGGTAGAATTTCCGCTACGGGTGAACCAATCCAGCCGCCGGCGCCGAAAGAACTCGGTCCTCCGGTCATTACCAATCCGCCGCCAAGGTCATTTACATAGCTGCAAATCATTTCCTGCTGTGCAAACGTGAAGTTGCTGCAATCAGTATTAACAAGAATTATTGCGTCAGTATCCATCAAATTCGCAAGGCTATCCGGAAATTCAGATGCCATGATAGGCCTTGCGTCAATATTTGATGCTTCCAGAGCTTTCAGCATGGATTCTGCGGATTTACCATCGGTATCGACAACAAGGACATGACCGGGACCGGTAACAGTTGTAATAGCGCTGGCTACATTATTCTGAACAATTTTGTCCTGTGTATTATCATCCGGTATATAAGTCGCTTCAAATTCATGTATGCCGCTTGTACCAACGGGCACAGATACAGTGACAACATTTGTACCCTGCTGCAATTCAACAGGTAAATTCAACTCATCCGAATCCGGAACAAGGTCAATCTGTTTATCGTTTAAGTTTAACTGCAATTTACCGTTGGAATGAGATGTACTGCTAAGTATAAATCGCAAAGAAACAGTCTGATTACTTCTTGCCTTCGATGGTGCGACCAATCGTTTGAACACAACTTCGTTTTTATATTGATAACGAATAGGCAGTATATCTATCGGTATATTATTAGCCGCGGCGGTTTGTGCGGCCGCTTTTAAATCTCCGGCAGTTTCGTTACCTTCGGTAATTAGCAATATCCTGACAGCGGTATTAGGCGGTGCAATCGCCAAAGCCATTTCAACGCCCGCCTGCAATTTCGTTTGCCCGCCTGTAAGAGTTGTATTTCTCGCTCGAATATCTATATCAGTAGATGGTAATTTTGAAATGCTCGCGGTTTCGGCTACGTCAATAACTGCTATCTGGTCAGGTACAATTTTATCACCTAAAGCCTGAGACAAATATTCGAGACTTTGTTCCTGAAGTTCCTGTGAAATTGACTGGCTCTTATCGAGTACGATAAGAACAGTCAGATTTTTGCTTTTGCGGGTCAGATTAGGTCGTGCAAGCAATACGACAAGCAATAACACAACAATACATCGCAGAATAATTGCGCACCAGCGTCTAAGCGGACTTAAGCTGTTCAAATTTCGCAACGCCAGCCAAACTATCGGCACTAACAATATAGAGCCTAATAGCCACCACGGCTGACCGAAATAAAAACCATAATTATACATCATAATTGCCAGACCTGAATTTTATTATTTCCTGAGTCCACTACAAAAAGATTACCACTTTTATCTGCTGCGATTGCCCAGGGATAAGCTAACTCACCTTGCTGTCGTCCTGCTTTACCATATAATCCTACACTTTGTCCCGCCGGACTGAATAATTGTATCCTGTTATTTCCATTTTCGCAAACAACTAATGTCCCGTCATCCAAAATATCGAGATCATAAGGATAACGAAGCTCGCCAATACCTGTACCTACTTTACCAAAATATCCTTTTAAGTTTCCATCAAAATCATAAAGGGCTATTCTGTGATTACATGCGTCTGCTGCATAAAGAATGTTTCTCGCTTTATCGATACATAAAGCGGAAGGCCTGGATAACTGCCCTTCCCCGGAACCTGACGTACCGAACGCATATAAAAAGTCACCCTGTTGGTTAAAGACACTGATTCTGTCATTTCCGCCGTATTCGCTAACAAAGATTCTTCCGTCCTCTGAAAATGCAACGTCTGTAGGATAAATGAAGCAGCCGTCATCGGTTCCGAATTTTCCCCACTCTCGAATCAGCTCACCTTTGGGAGATAAAACCATTACCCTGTAATAATGAGTATCAGCAATGTATAGATTACCATCCGGTCCGAATGACATTCCAGTTGGTTTTCCCGATTCAATCTGGGGCATTTTGAACATGTTTATATATTGACCGGAAGATGAAAACTGCTGAATTCTTCCTGATTTATCGGCAACATAAACCGAACCGTCATTTGAAATATCAATTGCTCTCGGGTATGTGAATTCCCCTATTCCCTGTCCGGATGTTCCGAACTCTTCAATTACTTTTGGCTTTTCATTATATGAATAATCATCTTTGCACCCTGTAAGCGAAAATACACATGCACCGTAAATCAAAATAAGTGATAACCATCGCAATCTTAGCAATCTGAATAATGAAACTAAAACAAATGTCAACAAAGCGAAAACACCAATTAGAATAAGACTCGATGCGATAACCTGCTGGTCACGTGAATAATGCATCTGATTAAGAAGTCGCTGCGCGAAATTCGGCACACCCGCCGGAAGTAATATCATAGTTGCAGATATTTCAGTCATACTGAACATGCTAATCAGGATAAAGCATCCCAATATGAGAGGCCAAACCTGCGGCAGATGAATGTGTCTGAAAGTCTGAAAATGTGACGCTCCATCTACTTGAGCCATTTCAGAAAGTATTTGTCTCTGAGATTGACGAGTCAAAAACAATAGAATCAACGCGACTCCCGCGAACCGACACGCAAGCCCGATGGACACAATAAACCAGCCTTCCCTGATTGATGTGGGTAAATGCAGCACGGTTATAATTTTGAGCAGAGAAACCGCGACAATCGAAGCAGGAATAAGCATGACGAGAAAAATCGAGCCGCATACTATAAAAGGCAAAACATGAATTCGCAGGAAAGATAATGTGCTGATTATCAAATTGTCGTAGGGTGCGTGCCAACGCACGATTTCCTTATGCCGTTTATTTGGTGCGTTGGCACGCACCCTACTATCGAGCGAATAAGCACTATAAGCAATAATATACGCAAGTCCTGCCGCCAGAAAAGATGCAGCTAATGACCATGTTATATCATCGAAATGAAGTGTGATAAACTGCTTAAACGGCACAAAATCAGAAACGTTATAAATGAATAGAAAAACAGGGATTATTAATGAAACTGTAACCAATAGAATAAGTATTCCCCATCTCAATCTTTGTGACTTAAATTCTATTGCTTCAATTTCATTCGGAGTTGATACCCAAATTCGAGAACCTTTACTTAATACAATCGCGAGAATCAAAGCCAATATCGCAACCGGCCATGATTCTCTTGCCAATAAAGCCTCAGAGCCAGTCAAATCAAAAAGAACCGCTAATTCCGTTCCAATTGTTTTTATGCCCGCAAGATGAAAAGTGGTAAATTCTGAAAGCGATAAAACGAAACATACACTAAAAGCGAGGAATATTGGTTTTACGAGCAAAGGCAATGTTACATTTTTGAATATTCCGAATTTATCTGAGTCGAGAGATGCACTGTCCCATATCTTACGATCAATATTTTTCCATCCCTGTCCTAACAATAACGCCGCCAAGGGCCAGTACCACATAATCAAAACCATTGTCGTGCTGGATGTCCCTATGAATTTCGCTGTTTCGGTTTTGTCGGACAAATACGCTCCCAACGGTGTAGTCGGACTTAAAAGCAGCCACCACGCGTAAAACAGCATGTAACGCGGCAATACAAGAGGCAATAATAAAAATAAAAGCAGCAAGTCCCTATGAGCGGAACAGGTTCCGAACAATTTCCCGGGAATCCATCCTAAAAATACTGCTATGAAAGCGATAACCGCTGACAAAACCAGTGAATTTATAAGCGAAGAATATATATCAACGCTTATTTCCGATTTTGCGTTCGTAGTTAGTGCTGATATAAAAAGTACGAGCAGTGGAATTAAAACCACAATAGTCCATACTGATATGGATACTACTCTTGTTACTTTTGTAAATACACTTTCATTTTTCACTCAAAATCTCTTTAGCTCTCTCTATTGATGCAGGTAATAAATCCGCGATTTTCTCATATTCGATATCAAGTTGTTCTTTTATCGCATAATTACTGTATTTCTCAGCAAGAGACGGTCGAATCGGGCTGTTATGCGAATCGCTTTCAGCCAGTAATATTTCAAGTTCCTCGCTAAGAATAAAGTCCAGCAGTTTTTTAGCCGTTTCGGGATGAGGAGCTGCGCCGTGAATTTGCCCGCGCCATCTCAGAACAAGATATGCTGGTGAAAGGGCA
>CAZMPL010000130.1:0-9018 GCA_964567805.1 uncultured Pirellulales bacterium
CACCTCTGCCGCCGACGAATCCATCTCGACCAGATGAATAAATCTGAGCCAGAACTCCACCGCAGGCAAGACCTGATAATATTAAGAGAACAAGGGCAATTTTTTTCTTATTCTTTATCACAAAATATTCTCCTGAACAGCTGCAGGGGACTCGTTGGGAACATCTGTTTTAGATTGAGATTCCTGCTCTTTTTCAATGATTTTCAATAATAATTTTTGTGCATCTATATAACGCGGAGCTTCAGCCAAAGCTGAAAGGACATATCTTTTTGCTTCTCCCAGATTTTTATTTTCCAAAAGTCTTCCGATACGATAATTGATATCCGCCTGGTCCGGATAATCCAGTTTTAGCAAACGCTTATATCCCATAATCGCCGGTTCATCTTTTCCAAGTTTTTCATTTGCGGTACTAAGTTCGAGATGAATACTAATTACATGAGGATTAATCGAGAGATAGTTTTCACAATTTTTCGCGACTTCTTCCCAATCGTTTTGGTCGACAGCAATTTCCATTAATCTTGTATAAGGATAGATGGAATCAGAGGAATATTCGCAGAATTTATTAAGTATTTTCTTTTCCTCTTCTATTTGTCCAAGTTTTTGGTAAACCTGGGAAAGA
This sequence comes from uncultured Pirellulales bacterium, assembly GCA_964567805.1. Taxonomy (GTDB): domain Bacteria; phylum Planctomycetota; class Phycisphaerae; order Sedimentisphaerales; family Anaerobacaceae; genus JAFGPS01. Next base: position 620 of record CAZMPL010000130.1, read on the forward strand.
GCGATATAGGCACTATCGGCACTGATATTATTCGGATACAGCTCAATCAGTTTTTCCAGAGGCTGTTTTGCTTCTTCAAGTTTGTTTTCATTTATGAGATATTGTGCATGCTGAGTTAACGCCCATAAACTGTTGGGATGGTCCGTAAGCCACTTTTGAAGTAAATTTGGATCACTCGCATAGAAATCCATTTCAGCTTCATCGGGTTCTTCCCAGTCAGCGCCGGGAGCAAGGTCCTCCGCTTGTTTTTTGGCATAAGCTTCGAAATCTTTTTCAATCTTTGCAAGCGAATCAGTGTTTTTTACTATCGCTTTTTGAATATCAACATTTTTACTTAAATCGGCGAGAATTTTTTGCACAGCTTCGTAGCCGTAATTTTTTACAATGAATTCCACAACCATCATAGATTCAAAATAGGCAAACTGTAAATGAGCCGAAGAGGGTGGTGTTAAAAATGCCGAGCTTAATTCTCCTACCGGCGTAAGTTCTCCCTCAAGTATCATTTTTCGATATTGCGGCGTCATTTGCTGGCCCCAGGATTTATCTTTCTGTGTTTCCTCATAAACAGAAATACCCTCGCTTAACCATCTCGGCATTCTGTTTTTTGTTAAATTAAGAGTAACTACATGTGTAAATTCGTGCCACAAAGTCGATTTCCAGTTAGCCGGAAGTTCTGGTTTCGGGCTATTTGCGGTAATTACATTGCCGAAACATACTCCAAGAAAACCGTCTCCGCCGGGTTCACCGAATGTTCTGACCGCAAAATCCTGCTGGTCCGGAAAATACTCGACAATTACCGGTCCCTCAAGTTTTATACCATATTTTTGACATAAGTTTTCTTCTGCTTTTTTAAGTATATCAAGTACATCATCACCGTAGATAATAGCTTCCCGCTTATCCATACGTACAATGAATTTACCTGATTCGAGCGTAGCAAAAGTAGATAAATGATCATGAAGGCTGACGAGGTTGTATGCCATTATATTATATTTATCCTTATTATATACCTGCTCTGCAAGTTCCCAGCCTTCTTCTTCTTTTCCTAAACGAAGCATATCCTGTGCCAGTTGAATTTTTGCAGGTTCGTAATTCGGATTTAATGCTAATGCCGCTTTCTGGTATGCTGAAGCTTCAGAGAAGAGGTATTTTTGAGATAACTTCGCGCCGATAAGGTAATCGACTTCAGGATTTTTAGACCAGTATTTTAAAGCTTTATCCCTGTCTGCTTTTGATTTGTCTAAATTATTGTCTAAATAGTCTAATGCGCTGCGAAACGCCCACGCTTGTTGATTCCATGGATTTACCGCTGTTACTCGGTCAAGATAACTTCTGGCAACGGTATATTCTTCGCAATCAATATAATGTTCCGCTATAAGCAATAATGAAGGAGCATGGTTTTCATTCAGGAAAATCGCTCTATCAAGTGATTCCATCATAGATTGTCTGTTGCTGTAATAAAATGCTTTTGCCACGCCGTAGTGTAAATCCGGATCGTCCGCGAACTTTTCGAGTCCTTTCCTGAACTGATTAGCCGCTAATTCATAATCCTGTTTATCCAAGGCGAGCTGCCCCGAAGCAATATATGCGTCTCTGCATTCTGGATCAAGTCTTAACGCTCTGTTATACAACTCTCCGAGTACGATTTTCGGTTCAGAGCCCTGAAGCAGGAGTGCTTCCCCGAGTGCTACAAGATCCGATGCCGACCAGTCTGAAATTGCGTAGTTAGTTGCATTTCGATATATAATGCTTAACATTTCATTAGCTCTGTTAGTATTGTTTGTATATAAGCAGACCTGATAACCGAGCATTAGAAGACGCAGACTTACCGGCTCTCTAAGCCTGGCCATATCGAGTTCGAGTGACGCCTGTTCGTATTTACCTAAAGCCATCAGGGATTTAACTAATAAAATACTTTCTTCTTCATACGCGACACCTGGCCTGGTCGTATCTTTGACTAATCTGACACATTTTTCATACTGGCCGGTAAGATATTCTTTGCGAACGGCTTCGATATCTGCGGCATATAATAACGAACTGGAAAAGAATGAAATGATTAAAAATAATATGAAAAATCTGGTTGTATGAAGGATGCTGTTATCAGATTGAGAAACCATTTTATATTCCCCGTTAACCGCAGATGAGAAATTTATTAACTACTCAAAGCAGCACATTTAAACCCTATTTATATTATCCTATAAATAATCCTGATTTTATAGAATACACTATAATGGATAAGAAAGTTCACGTCAATCATTGTTATAGAGGTGATTTTCTATAATTTTATAATTTAATCCCTTTGTTTTCATGCATTTAACGCAATTTATGCTTTATATTAAATGTCGTTTTTCAGGCAAACTATACTTCCGGATTTATGTGTATAGACCATACCTTATTAATTAAGACGCTTTGTAATCAAAATATATTGCAAAATCTTAAAATATTCATTGTAAAAATAATAATTTGAGAATCAGGTATTTGTATTGCTATGGTTAATGTACTAAATATAATAAACCCGATTTCTATATGTACTGAGAGGATCTTATGAAAAAATATTTAGGATTGTGTATCAAAATAAACGCGGCGATAATTATTATTCTGGCATTATATGTTTTTACATTCCCCGCGGTAATTATGATTAACAATTTGCGAGATCCCGGATTGTCTGGTCAAAGTACGCCGCGTTTTGTATTTCGCTGGCACAAGTCACTTTCTCCAAAATTTGAAAAATGGGCACGGGAACGAGTATGTAAAGGTACGGCGACGAATTTAACTACTGAAAACATCTCCGGTACTGAATGGCCTGTATTCGGTTCGGTTTTTTATCTCTGGGCGACTGAGTCACTGCAGGAAGCTTATGATGAGAATCAAAAAATTTCATCATCGGCTCCGAAAGTCTACGCAAAAGGGGCAATAGAAGCCGCCGTGTCCCTGGTTGCTGACCCGAATCACGCAAGCTGGGTTAAGCAGCACTGGGGAGATAAATATCTTGAAAAAGAAAATCTGTTTTATCGAATGTTACTCATAAGCGGCTTAACAAGCTACCAGAAACTCACAGGTGATAAGAAGTACGAAGACTTTCTGCGCAGCCAGGTCAATTCATTGGCAAAAGAACTGGATGAATCTGAATTTGGCTTGCTTGATGATTATCCGGGACAGTGCTACCCGGTTGATATTGTGCCTGCAATAGCCGCGATAAAGAGAACCGATTCAATTCTTGGTACTGATCATTCTGAATTCGTAGCAAGAGCGATTCGAGGCTTCGAAGATACAAGACTTGATAAAGATACGGGATTACCAGGTTATGTGGTAAGTTCGAAGACTGGACGTGCAATGGATAGTTCCCGCGGAGTTGGATTATCTTTTATGCTTATCTGGGCACCGGAAATATGGCCGCAAACTGCCCGTGACTGGTATGATAAATATTCAAAACTCTATTGGAATGAAAATAGGTGGATTGCGGGTTTTAGAGAGTTTGCGAAAAGTTTTGAAATGAAGAAATTTTTCTTTCTCGATGTAGATGCCGGGCCAGTAGTAGGCGGTTTCGGAGCGGGCGCAAGTGCATTTGGAATAGGTGCAACAAGAGCAATGGGGCACTTTGAACAGGCATACCCTCTCGCTGCTGAAGCGGTTGCATTCTCATGGCCTTTGCCCGACGGCACACTTTTAATTCCTCGCATGTTATCCAATATGTCTGATGCGCCATATCTCGGTGAAGCCGCGATGGTTTTTGCACTTTCGCGTAAAGCAATAGAAAAGGGCGATGTTTCCGCGAAAAGGAAAATACCTTGGATTGTATTTGCACAAATTGCTATTTTCTTATGCATTGGGAATTATATTCTCATCGATACCTTGTACAAAACAAAAAAGGGATACAGGTTGAGTGATAAATTTCTTATCATTTTTCCGAGAATCCAGTTATGTCTCTGGGTTATTCTTATGATTACTTCAGTTGTTATTATGTTTGTGATAAGTATCCCGGTTGCTATGATATTTGTTTTACTGGCCCAGCTTTTCCCGTTTCCTGTAAAGAAAAGATTTAAAATGAAAAGTGACCAAAGTTCTTAAAACAATTCGAACTTTGGTCACTTATAATTTATAACTTTAGGCACTTTTTTTACATAACTTTATAAATGTAATTTGCTTCCAGTGCCTTTTGGATTTGTTTAACCGCGTCTGACAGGTGCGATTTTGTATATGAATCGATATTTCCGCGTTCAGAATCAATAACATTTTGGATATCGTCTTTAAGCTGAGTAAGTTTCATCGTAGCTAAATTGCCAATCGGTTTGTATGCCGATGTAGATTGATAATCAGAACGTGTCAAATCTATCATCAAGTCGATATATGTACGCTGAAGATTTCTCCTGAGACTCGAAATCATCGGCTTTCTGTCATTGTGTGTTATACCTGTACGTGTTTTCAACTCGCTCCATATCTCATCCGTAATTGTATTGAGCAATTCAGGAAGAGTTAAAGCATCTTCTTCACTCGGTATAAGAAATTCGTTATCGTAAATCTTGCGAAGAGTGTCAGGGTACATCATATTTGACAATACAGATGCCTGGATACCCATAATATTGTCATGTATCGGCCATGTAGCATCGTCCAGTATTATCGTGTCACCTTCGAGCCATAAATCGACTGACATTCTTTTTAGAAGGTCTTCATTGAGACCGAAAGCATCATCCCTGAAAGAGTTATTGATAACGAACTGCAGGGCGTCACGCTGTTTTTTGGCGGGAACTGCTTCGATTGGCAATCTACCATTCGGATCACCTTTTTTGTCCCTGTAAATATATGTGCCGCCAACCCAGTTCAGCATTGTACTAAGCGAGCGAAGCTGAAGACTGAGTGTCATTTCGTATGCCTTGCGGGTCTTCGACCAGCTATCGCCGTCTTTTACGAGTTTGTCGATAATTCTGTCACGATTAAACTTTGCGATACGAATCTGGTTTTCGCAATATTCAAGCGGATTCTTGCTTAAATCGTATTTGCGAACCATCGGGTCCGGGCCGTAAGTATCTTCGTCTGTACCGTATTGTAATTCAGGCTCCGCAACACGTGACAGTATCTTCTTGATGTCACCTTCGTTTTGTGTATAGCCGTATTCGATTGCCCATGTATCGTATTCGCCGACTCCAATCATAGTGTAATCGCCCTGGACTTCACCATCCTTGTAATTCATATTTACCGGGAGATAATCCATTACAGAAGAAGAGCTTGCCTTGTTAGCTTTGAACTCTTTACTGTTGATCTCGGCCATTGTATATGTTCCTGAGCCTTTAAAATTGTGCCTGAGCCCGAGTGTATGACCTACTTCGTGACATACGAGTTCTGAAATCATCGGGCCGATGAATTTTTCCGGCATTCCATCTATTTTAGGCTCATTATCAGCTTTCGGTTTTTTCTTATCATCAGCGGCTTTGTTATTCGGGTCATTAGCGTCATTTCCGTCTTCGACATTTTCCATCATTGCCAGCTGCATTCTGTATAAAGCAACGTCCATTGCCATGCCCTGGGATAATGTGCACATGCCGTTGACCTGTGACGTTCTTCCAAGCAAACCGTCGTACTCGTCATCGCCGATAAGTGAAGCATCGACATGACCAAGAGGGTGACCTCCGAGCGGCAGACTCTTGTTTTGTTCGATTTTCTGCCTTATGGTTTCTCTTTGAGATGGAGGTGCAAGCAGAATGCGCGGATCCCAGTTCGGATGGTCGTTAATCCAGACCAATGTTTCCGGGCTGATTCCTTCCATTGCGATTTCCGGCATAATTTCATTGTACTGACTCCAGAAGTGTCTTATCCAGCCGTCAGTAATAATTATGTCCGCATCGAGAATTTCTCCTGTTTCAGGATTAACACGGCTCGGGCCGATTGCGGTACCTTCATTATTGCTCAGCCATCGAATAAAATTATAACGCACATCTTCCGGGTCCTTATCCATATGTGCTCCGGATTCCTCGTCCTGGTAATAAACTTCGATTGCGTTGGAAATTCCGACTTTTTCGAATGCTTTGTTCCAGAATAAAATACCTTCTCGGACCCAGCGTCTGTATCTTACTGGCGTTGTGTGCTCGATATAGAAAACGATAGGATTTTTGGGTGGGCTTATCGTGAGTTTACTGTCAGCTTTTTCAAGGTTCCAGCGATTGATATATCGAACTTTTGTTTCAGGATCATCGAATTTGCCGTAGTCACTGTAGGTTGTTGTAAAATATCCGATACGTTCATCTGCTTTGCGAGACTTGTAACCTGAACGATTCGGAATTTCGCTTATAGAATAGTAAAGTGTTTGAAGTCTTCCGCTTGAAGTTGGAACTTCTAAAGCTAATTCTATATTATGCGGAAAAGCCTTTGCTTTTTTAATTTTGACAAGACTTGAATTCGAAACTCGCACGGTAGAACCGAAAAATGTACTTGCCTGGCCAATGAGCAGCTGGTCCATATCAATTACAGGAGAACCTCCCGACATCGCGACAATAGGGACATCCAGAATTATTCTGTCAGTGAACAACCGTCCGATAGAGCTTTTGGATTCCTGGTCGCCGGTTGATTTAATTTGTATGTTGGGCTCGACCAAAGCAAGACGTTTGTCATAACGTTTCCAGTAAACATACATGTCACCAGCCTGAAGTCCGGCGTAATCTTCGCCGCTTGCGATAGTCAAAGCGATGAAGAATTTCTTGCCTTCATAACCAGAAGGCAGGGCGGCTAAAATCTGGCCGTCTTTCTCACGTGTCCAGACTGTATAATAGCTTCGTTCACCGTCGGCGGTCGATACTACTTTCTCATAGTCTTTAGTTACCTCATCAATCGAAGGGTATTCCGGCTTTGGTCGTTCTTCAGCCGGCTTCGATTCGGTCGAGCTTTGTGCAAAAGCAAACATGGAAGTCAGCAAAATAATAATCATCAATGATAGTATTGTGCTTATGTTTATTTTTAGAGATGACTTAAACATTATTTATCTCCTTAAATTAAGTAGGGCAGGGTTCTACCCTACCTTTAATAATGACAATCAGGTGAGGTAAAATCCCACCATGCTTTTATTATTTTATTTTTCTTTTTAAATAAAATTACACGGGTACTATATAATTATTTTCGGTCATTTACCGAAATAACTATAGCTAAAGCCCTAATCAATTTTAGCGTCCGATATTGCTTTGGTTTTCATGTTTTAAATTAAGGTGTGACTTTTTCAGATATTTCTTTTTCAAACTGTCATTGCGAAGACAGAAGGAATGCGGCAGTCTTCAAATAATTTTAATAAATCATTTTTATCACGCAGGGACGCAGAGAAAAATAAATTAATTTTAATACCTGGCGGCTTCGTTCCTTCGCGGGAGAAAAATACTTAAAATTTAAAGGGGTGTCAGGACTTTTTTTTTCTTAGTTAACAATTGTACCGGGCACTGTTATTTCTCTCCGAAAGCAAGGATTGGAAGAAAGGAGAGGAATAAAAAATGTGAAAATTTCATAATAATTGAGATTTTCCGGTTTTTCTGTACAATTATTGTACCAAGCGTGGATTTTTAACGTCTATATATGAGAAAAATGATATAGTCTTTGTTTGACTATAGGAAATTATGCTTTTTTAAGAACTTAAATGGGAAATGTCTGATTATATATGACAGTCTATAGGAGAAACGTATGTCTGAAGAAAATATTCGAAGAATTTATCTAACTTGCGGGAGCACTTTCTTACTGGCGTTCTGCCTTGCAGCCGCACTTTCAATAGTAACTTATGGCCCGAGTGACAATGCTGTAATGATTGCAGTTATTGTATTGGCCGTGTCCATAGCGGTGTTACTATTCAATTCAACAATTCTGTTTGGAAGCAACGGCGGCTCAAAAGTCCTGGCGACCGGCAAAGTACTATTGTGGCTGTCTTTTATGCTAATGACATCGGCAATAATACTCTGTATAATTTCTATGGCAGGCAGTCTTTAAACAAATTCGAAGGAATTTAAAGGTGACAGGTGACAGGACCCTTTTTTTACGTGGAGATTCGACGATAAAAAGGAGCTATGCCATGAATACTCAAATCAATCCTGAAAAGAAACCATCAAAGCAAAAATACATAATTGCGGCTGTATGCTTTTTACTGATAATCGCCGCTATGGTTTTTATTGTATTTACACAGAAACAGAATCCCGACCCGGCCAGCGAGAAAATAATCCGCGAAGCTGTGGCAAAACAACTTAATAAAGATCCGAAAGAATTAACAGATGAAGATTTTAAGGTAATTAACGAACTTAGTCTTTCTGAAAAAGAGCTGTATGATATCAAGTTTCTCAAAAAATTTACAAATTTACATTATTTAGGCTTTGATAGTATAAAATCTCCGGATACTCATATACCAATATTAAAAAAGATATTGATAAAAATCGGTATTATTA
>CAZMPL010000131.1:0-9002 GCA_964567805.1 uncultured Pirellulales bacterium
TCTATCTATCGTAATCATAAACTATCTGAAGGAGAGAAGAATATTCAAAAATTACTTACAGGTTCAATATACCCTGAAGATTGTGTTGTAGTGTATATAAACCAAAGTAAAAATCAGAATAAATTAGTCGCGTTTTTTAAGAAATTATTGAATAAATTCCGCGAGCCGGCAGAATAAAATGAAATGAAGAATTTAATTTATAATTAACTTGCGTTTTGGGGGCAAATTTGATATTTAGTGACTCTGTTTTGCGGTAAATTTTACAGGTGAGTTGATTGCCGCAAAAAAAGGAGTTTTTATACAATTGGGTGAATGAAAATGAACAAACTGCAATCTGCTTTTATTTCCATTATTGTTATCTTATCAATTCTGTTTTTTCCTGCTTGTCCCGCTATGGCTTTAATAACAAACGGTGATTTTTCGCAGGACCCGCCCGGTTTCGGATGGGCATTTTCCAGTACGGGTGTAGATGTCTTTAGTGATTCCACTGCATGGGATGATAACGGCCTCGCGTCTCTATATGCTGATTTCGAGGAAGAAGCTTCTTTAAGTGAGTTGTATCAGGAAAATGTTTTTCTTCTTCCGGGCGAGAGCCAGTTGATATTTGATCTCATTATGTATAAAAGCGAAGGAACTCCCGAAACAGATACGTTCACCGCGATGTTCGGCCTTGAAAAATATACCTTGCTCAGTTCTGATTTTGTTGGAACTGAATATTCAGAAACAGTAGCTTTTGATGTAACAGGCTGGGCATCAGGACCCTATACTCTGACTTTTCAGTTAGAAAATGAGCCGGACGGCATATCGACATCTGTTTTAATAGACAATGTTCAATTTGTACCTGTTCCCGGCGCATTTCTATTAGCGGCTATCGGAATGTTTTCCGCAGTCACTTCAAGAAAGCTCAAAGCATAGAATAGGGAATAGTGAATAGTTTTAAAAGAATACAGGATTCAGAAAACAGAACACTGCAGCTACGATATAATTGAAGATTGCCGCACTTCATTCGCAATTACCTGTCTTCCTCATACGGCTTAAAATTAATAAACTTTTTTGTGTTCATTGGTGTTCATTTGTGGTTAAATTATCCCCCTGTGTTATTTTGAAGTTATTTTCTGACTCGAATTATGTTGAAAATTGGAAATCTCGAATTAAAAGTGCCTTTTATACAGGCGCCTTTGAGCGGCTATAGCGATTACGCGATGCGCAGGCTTGCGCTCGATTTCGGTGCGCCTTTGACTTTCGCGGGCGTTATGCTCGCCAAAAGCGCTGCTCATCCGAAGATATTGCGAAAGCCGGGCTTTCAGCCGCACGAAGATGAACATCCCGTCGGTGCCCAGATTTTCGATAATGATATGGCAATGATGGTAAAAGCCGCAAAGGACCTTCAAAATGCCGGTTACGATATAATCGACTTGAACTTTTCCTGTCCCACGCCGAAAGTTGTCAGCCGCAAGCGGGGCGGCTGGATGATGAACGACCCTGACAATGTGCTCGAAACTTATAAAAGAGTACGCGAGGTAGTGACATGCCCGCTCACGATCAAGGTTCGTATAGGCTACGATTCGAGCGAGCAATCGAAAGATTATTTTTACGAAATAGTCTCGGAAGTTTCTCGACTTGGAATTGACGCGATTACAATTCACGGCCGAACGGTTATGCAGAGATTTTCCGGCCCATCGAACTGGGACATTCTCGCCAAAGTAAAAAGCGAGTTTCCGAACCTGAAGATAATCGGGAGCGGCGACCTTTTCGAGCCGGTGGATATTATTAATAAACTCAAGACCACGAAAATAGACGGCGTACAAATCGCTCGCGGCGCGGTTGGAAATCCATGGATTTATAAAGACCTTATCGATGTCTGGGAAGGCAAACCTGTTCCGGAACCTCCTTCTTTGGCCGAGCAGGCGGAGATCATGAAAAAACATTTCGAAATAGTTAGCAAGCTTTATGACAGAAAAAAATGTGTCTGGTTCTTCCGCAAATTTTCTGTTTGTTATTGCAGACTCCATCCGATGCGCAAACAAGTCCTCAGAAGCCTCATAGCCGCAAAGACCAGCCAGGAACTCTTTGAATTAATTGATCACTGGTACAACGAAAGCGAATAATTAACACAAGCTAACTGATTTTCTCTTTGCCATGCAATCTTATTCTTGAGGAGTATTCCCGGAAAATTCTGACGAAGAAGATGTTGTTTGTTCGTTTATCTTGGTTGGCGTCTGTTCATGGTCTTTTACATCCCTTCTGTAGTAGAACCTGCCCATACCTCCATCCAGTAATACTTGTGTAGCATATCCGTTAGTATCAAAATAAATTCCGACTCGATCCGTTTTCCCATCAAGAGTAACATTCCAGTTCTTTTTCAGTTTCAGACTTTTGGCAGGTGGTCCTAACAAAGCCAAAACATCTCGTTCTGTGGATAGAGAATTGATCTGCCATAAAATATTTTGACAGAATTCTCTTTCAGCAGGAAGCATTTTAGCAAGCTGTGCATCCGGATTGTTAACATCACCGGCAGTATTGATGAAATCAAGGATAGTAAGTACAATAATGAGCAGAGCTACAATAGTTAAAAGTCTGAACAGATTTCGTTTCATAATAATCTCTTATTTATTGTTTTCTATATTGTTGTTATGTTAACCTTACCTGATTATTATCTCTAAACATAAAGAAATTATCAGGGATACCTCGAAAGAACAACAAAAATATTTAATCGTGCCTGAGTGCTACTACCGGATCTACACGGGAGGCGCGGATTGTGGGGTAAATTCCGGCCATGAGGCTAATCAAAATTGAAAAAGCGATTGAGCCTAAACATAACCATAACGGGAAACTGAAATAGCTCATATGCGGTGCTCCTTGCCTGGTGAGAATTATATTTGCGATAAAGTTTATTATCGAGCTTACCATCCATCCCAGGGCAAGTCCGAGCACGCCGCCAAGAAAACCGATTAAACCGGCTTCGAAGAAAAATATTTTTTTTACGTCACCGTTGCTCGCGCCTACGGCTTTCATTATCCCGATTTCCCTGTATCGTTCGAGGATTGACATAACGAGCGTATTTATAATACCTAATGATGCAACCGTAATTGCAATCATTCCAATCGCAAAGAGAAACAGGTCCATGAAAATAAACGCTTTTCTGATTTGGTCAAGCTGGTCAAGTAAAGCAAAAGTATGGTATCCCGAATCATGTATCCATTTTTTGACCGGATCGATGTATTTCGAGTCTTTGAGCATGATTCCAATCATGGAATATCCCTTTGGTTGGTCAATGGATTGAAAAATATCTGAAATGCTTGTTACTGAAATTTTCTCCATTTTTTGAGACGTGCCGCTCGGAATTATAATGTCACTTCTCATAGGTGAAGGCCCGGGTATGCCAATCTCACCGATAACGCCGGCAATTGTAAAACTATAGTCTATATTTGATACAGGCAATTCGTTTGACTGCATCGAATTGAGCATATTGGGAATGTTCTCGATACTAAAATCGGAAGTTAGAGTTGAGATTATGATTTGTTTGCCAATAGCGTTTTTTATGTCTTTTATGCCTATTCGCTGGAGCAGTGAGTCGCTTATCAGAAGAGAATTTGCGTCATCTGTATCGAAATAAGAACCTTCTCTCAGGTTAATTAATCCCGATTTGCAAATTTTTGCGGGCAAGGCCTGAATTGTCTGGAACGTTTCGTTTCCGTTAAATTTTGCCATAGCGGGAAAGCGAATTTCCGGGAACACAGCTTCGACACCTTCGAGTGCCTGGAGTTTTTCAATAAGTTCATCATCGAGTATTTTGGTTTCGGTGTTATTTTGAGAGGTAGTGACATTTCTACTGCGGTTCATGCCGCGGCCTCTGAATTGTATGTCGCTGCTTCCAGAACCCGGATAGACATTTATATAGTTCAGCAGTCCGAGATTCTTAAAAGTATCGGTAATGTTTTTCTGGACACCTTCCCCGAATGCGAACATCGAAACAAGTGCGCCAATGCCAATTACTACACCGAATGTCGTAAGAAATGTTCGGAGCTTCATCTTCCACAAATTGGAAAAAGAATGTTCTATATAATCTGAAAATCTCATTTATTTCTCATTTCGTATTGATACAATTTGTCCATCGCTAAGATGAATAACCTCATCCGCAATCTCGTTTAGTAAATCCAGCTCATGCGAAATCATAATTATCGTCAGGCCCTGATTTTTATTCAAATCCGAAAGAATCTGTGCAATCTGTTCCGATGTTTTGCTATCAAGATTGCCTGTGGGTTCGTCGGCCAAAAGCAGCTTCGGATTATTTATCAACGCACGCGCGATAGCGACTCTCTGCTGTTCGCCGCCAGATAATTCGGAAGGGCGATGGTTTTTTCTTGCCGCCAGTCCCACCATATCGAGTATTTTTTCAGCACGCCTGATTCTTTCTTTTTTTGATACTTCAGCAAAAAGCAGCGGAAACGCTACGTTTTCCAATGCACTGAATGATGTGATAAGATTGAATGACTGGAAAATCATTCCTACCTGAAAACGCCTGTACAGCGCAAGCTCGTTGGAATTCAGTTTCGAGATAACTTTTCCCTGAACTTTTATACTTCCCGAAGAAGGTGTATCAAGTCCGCCGAGCAAATTCATGAGAGTGGACTTGCCCGAGCCTGAAGTTCCGGTGATTCCGAGGAAAGAACCTTCTTTAACCGCGATATTAACGTTTCGCAATGCTGCCAATTCGATTCTGCCGGACGAATACACTTTACTCAAATCATTTGTCTCGACAAAAAATTCAGTAGTCATAGTTTTTTCCAAAAATAAGGCATGTTTGAAAGGCACAAAGTAGAATATCTCTGTGCCTTTGTGCCTATTAAATCTTATTTATTCAATATTTTTTCAATCTCATCCATTATATGGTTCATTTCCGCCATAGTTTTATTAATTGGCTCGGGAGTAGTCATATCAACACCTGCTTTTTTAAGAAGCTCGATAGGGTAATCGGAACCGCCGGAAGATAGCATATTCATATATTTTCCCACCGCACCATCTTCTTTAGCGAGTACTCTCTGAGAAAGGTCAGTCGAAGCGGTGAAGGATGTCGCATACTGATATACATAAAAGTTATAATAGAAATGCGGGATATACGCCCATTCGACTGAATACAAATCGTCAATCTGGCATACGCCTTTATCTGCGCCGTAATATCTCCTGATGATGTCACCATATAATTTGCTCAGGACATCGCCGGTCAGAGGTTCTCCGTTCTCGGCTTTCTCGTGTATAGCAAGCTCGAATTCCGCGAATTGAGTCTGCCTGAAAACAGTCGTTCTTACTCCTTCGAGATAATTCATCAATAGTGATAATCTGATGTCATCGTCTTTTATCGTATCGAGCACTTTGTGAATCAATAATGCTTCGTTAAAAGTAGAAGCGACTTCGGCTACAAAAGTAGCATAGTCGGCGGTTGGATAAGGTTGTGCCTTATTTGCGTAATAGCTATGCATTGTATGGCCCAGCTCGTGAGCGACAGTGCTAACGTCTTCGTACTGGCCGTTATAGTTCAGCAGCATATAAGGATGAACATCATAAGCGCTGCCGTTAGAGTATGCTCCGGAACGTTTGCCTGGAGTTGGATAAACATCGAGCCATCTTTCTTTGAATGCTTTGGCGGCTGTTTCCTGGTAATCCTTGCCCAGTGGTTCGAGTGCGTCGAGAATGAGTTTTTGCGCTTCTTCGTAAGTATATTTCAAATCAACGCCCGCTACAGCCGGAGCGTAAACATCAGAATACTTCAATGTATCCAGTTTCAACATACGTTTTTTCAGATTCAGGTATCTATGAAACGTATCGAGATTATTATTAACGTTCTTAATAAGCGCTTTATAAACATCCGTAGGAATATTATCCGAATCAAGTGCGCTTTGCAGAGCTGAATCATATTTTCTTGTTTGAGCGTAAAATATATCAGTTTTGACATTTGCGTAAAGGTCTGCGCCGAAAGTGCCTTTGAATTTTTCGTACATTCCGAAGAACGCTTTGAAGACTGCTTCTCTGTCTTCCTGATTCGGTAATGCTCTATACATAGTATAAGCCGCGTTTGTCAGCTGAACTTCATTGCCATCGCTGAGTTTGATTGTCGGGAATGGTGCTTCTGCGTCTCTGAATATGCTGAATATATCATAAGGGCCGCTTGAAAGTAATCCTGCCTGAGCGAGAATTTTTTCTTCCTTATCTGAAAGAGTATGTTTCTTCGTGCGCAGTGCTTCGTACAATCCGAATTTATAAATTTTAAGCTTAGGTTCTTTTTTAATAAAAGAATCGATTTTCTTTTTGCCCATCTTGACTATTTCGGGAGTAATGAAAGCTGCTTTTGTACTATAATCGGTTGCAATCTGTTGTAATTCCTGTTTCATTGAAAGGCTGTTGGAGTCACGAATGTCCTGATCTGATTTCATCGACGCATAACTTGCCAGTCGTCCGAACTCTTTGGATAGCTCTGTATTGAATTCAAGGCAATTCAGAAGATTTTTGGCCGATTTGCTTAGTTTACCTTTGAATTTTTCAACTTCATCGAACCTGGAAACTGCGTTTTCTTTTGCCTGTTTCCATGCATCGACAGAAGGATAAAGGTCTTCGAGGTTCCATTGATATTCGATTGGTACGTCAGAACGTTCGCGTGGTTGTGCGATAGCCTGTGTTTGTGAAAAAATAAATAATAACGCGGATGCGATATTTATTGGTTTAAAACAATGATCCATTTTCTTCTCCTTAAAAAAATAATATTCCCTTGCAGAAGTAAAGTAATTATGGAAAGCGCTATAGAAACCAAATTTTTCGTAGAGTACCACCCACTCTACTTTTCTTCTTTTTTTATTCAAATATACATTGTTCAGTATTGTAAAGTTCGATAATAGTGCTTGTCAATTATAGAATTTAAAATTCGCCGGATTCACTTTTTTAAATGTTCCTGTGCCCAGATTGCTATCGCTGAGCCGCTCAGGAGGATGATACCGGATAATAATTGCGGCATATTCATTGTTTCCTTAAAAATAACGTGTGACATTGCGAGCACGGTAAAAGGTTGTGCCAAAAGAATTAATGAAGGTAATGTCGCGCCTATTCGTCTCATCGCCGCGTAATATAACGGATGCCCGAACGCTATTCCGGTTATTCCTGAAAAGACGACCCATATCCATTGCCATGTATTAAGCGAGAAACTTCCTTTGATGTTTCCAAACAATAAAGTAAGGATTGCAAGCCCGATTGTCGTATATATACTCGTAACGCTGAATGCCAGAATCGAGTCGGTTTTCTTAAAAGCGATTCTTGCTGAGATTGCGTATATAGCGAATGCCAGGCCGGCACCGAAAGCAAGAAATATGCCTGTAATTGTTCTCGTTTCGGCAAAATCTTTTTTGAAATACGTTACGCCGCATACTCCCGCGATGGATAAAATCATACCCAGCCAGAATCGTTTGCTTTTAGCGAGAGGCTTTTCATCGTGAAAAAAAATAAGTGAAAAAAGTGCGGTCCAGACGATTGATAATTTCAGTGTAAGAATCAGAAATCCCGGGCTTAAGTAATAAAAACCACTCGCATACAAACTCTGCATGGCAAGATTCGCCGCCGCCGGGAACAGTGCTTTGATCCAGATGCGTTTATCGAAATTATTTTTCCTGATTGAATATATAAGGAATGGTATCAGGAATATGCACGCGGTTAAATAGCGAAGGAAATTCTGTGTATAGGAATCGATTGTGTCCGAAAGATATGTAATAAAAATCGGAGCCAGAGTCCAGAACAGCAATGTTCCGAGAGTTTCGAAAGTTGCTGTTAAGTCAACTTTTTTGATATTAATATGGTTACTCACCGGCGATTCCTAACTTTGTATATTCAGCATTTCCATTGCTATTTTGGCGACTTCTTCGCGTGTAATCTTTTTTGCCAGAGGTTCGACCAGTTTCTGCAGCGATTTGCTTGTGTGTTCGAGTATGTCACTATCATTTAATAATAAATCGATAGTCTCAATTATCGGCTCAATGGAACGGAAGTACGGCATAAACTCGGGTACTAATTCTTTTTTCGCTAAAATGTTTACGAGAGAAAGATATTTTGTTTTTATGAGCCATCTTCCCACCAAGTGCCACAAAATCCAGCTTGATTGGTACATAATAACCATTGGGCAGCCCGCGGAAGCAACTTCGAGAGTCGCACTGCCGCTCGCTACAATTGTAAAATCGACTGAGCCTGCGGTCTTTGTGACAGAATCTATAGTGTATTCACATTCGAAACCCGGAACCTGCAAAGATTTTAATTTCTCAAGCTTCTTGTTGTTTAACGCAACCGTTGTAAAATTTATGGCCGGATATTTTTTCTTTAAAGCGATAGCAATTTGCTGCATAGGCTGCCATAGTGACTTTATTTCCGCGTCACGTGAGCCGGGCATGAGCGCAATAGTTTTTGGTTTTAAGTTTTTGGTTTTGAGTTGTTTATTCTCGGAAACATTTGAGTCTTTTTTGTCGAGCAGTGGATTGCCGACAAATGTTGTGTCAATTCCCCTTGAACTGAACCATTCTTCTTCGAATGGTAATATGCAGCAAAGTTTGTCGCATGATTTTCTAAGCTTGCCGATACGCCATGCGCCCCATGCCCAAAGCTGAGGTGCTACGTAAAATAGTGTTTTTATATTGGATTTTTTCGCGGCTTTTGCGACATGAAAATTAAAAGCGGGGGAGTCGCAAACAATTACAAGATCGACTTGATTATTTGTGATGTATTGTTTTATTCTTTTGAGGAGATTATGAAAATACGTGATATTCACCAGCGCATTATAAATCATCGATGCTCTTTCAACTGTATTTTCGAGCAGTTCGCAGCCGGCGGCTTTCATTTTTGGCCCGCCTATGCCTGCAAATTCAATTGCAATACCCTTATTTTTGAGCGTAGTGATTAAATTCGCACAATGGGCATCTGCGCTGGGCTCAGCGGCACTTATAAATACTCTATATTGTTTTTTCGATTCAGAC
>CAZMPL010000132.1:0-8877 GCA_964567805.1 uncultured Pirellulales bacterium
CACTCAGAATGACAGTCTTCGTTCATCAAGTTACATTACGCTAATCGGAAATCCTTGAGATATGGAATTATCATCCAAACCACTTTTCGTATTGTCGAATGGGAAGGTTTCTCAAGGTAAGACGCAAGTCAGAAAACCTCGCCTGAATTTGATCACATTTTTATGAAAATGATGTTTTATATAAATATCATTTTCTTTGTTCTCGCGAAATGGAACTCAAGTGAAGCTTATCCGGCCTGATACAATTCTAATAGCATCAAGCCCAACGTAAACAAATAGCGCCATTCCTTCGTGGGATGGCGTTTTTTTTTAGGCTCACAGTGTTCCTCTTTTCAAAAAATCAGGAAAGGAGGATGGAACCTATGAGGTAAATTTGTTGGTAATTATGTAAAACGTTCATTCTAAGAATTAATAATATTTTGTAATAACCAGCCGGTGATTCAGTGAAATTAAACGGCTGACAAGAGGAGTAAATATGAAAATTAAATACTTGATAATAATGTTATGTTTGTTTGCGATACCATGTATTGCGACAGCAAATCCTATAGACGCAGGAACTGGAGTCAATACAGCTTTGGTTTATATCGAGTGGTCGGACGGATTCAATATCGAATTTAATGTGCACTTCGGTACAGACGCCAATGACACAACTACCGGACTTGGTCTTTTAAATATAATCGAAGCAGAAACCGAACTGACTACAATTCGAGAATATTACAGCTTCGGTGAACTTCTCACCGGGATTGGATATTTAGAACACAGTAATGTAAATCCCGCGGATTGGTCGAGTTGGTGGAACTACTGGGAAAAAAATGCGGGTGACAACGCTTCATGGAAATCATCTATGACAGGCGCGGGCGGCAGAATCGTATCGAACGGTGACGCTGACGGCTGGATATTCGGACGCAACGGAGAACCTGAGCCTGAAAGCGAAAATCCGTTCATCGAAGGTTATAAACAATATTATTTCGACGCAAACGATTTTACGGTAGAATGGATTGCTTACGAACCGAACGGCATGATACGTGACTGGCTGAATGATACCAAGTTTAATAATCCGGAATCAGCTCTTGGCCGTCCCACAGTAGATACGAGCGGCGATGACTGGTTCATCCCGATGGACACAAATGTCCCTGTAGTACCAGTCAATCCTGCGTTCAGATCACACGAACTGGCTTACCTGGGAGAGCAAGGCATGATAACACTTGCATTCAATCACCAGGTAAGTGACGATATTCAAAATCCATATGGAATTGATTTTATAGTTTTTGGTAACGCCGCTCAATCCATCGGGCAGAATCAACAATACACAAACGGAGACCCGCAGGCAACGACAGTTTCATCAACCGGCGGAATTGAACCGAGTATCGTTTCGGTAAGTCAGGACGGCCAAACATGGTATAGTTTTACAAACGACCCGAATTTCATGAAAAACGATCCGAACTTTATCATACTTGACCCGAACTCATCGGATGGCCCGTTCTGCGATGGCTTTGCTCCAACATTGGGAAGAGTATATGATCCATGCAATGCAAATAATAAAATAGGTACATGGAACAAATGGTGGGCGGAAGAAACAAATCCGACTTTGCCACTTAATCCGATTTATGCTTACCAGTCATTTGGCGGCATGACAATTGCACAAATCGCTCAAACTTATGGTGACTCCGCAGGCGGAACGGGATACAACATTGCACATCTCGATTTACCTGTCGATCCGAATACAGATTTGAAATGGTTTAAATATATTCGCATCGATGATAAGAAAGATGGAAGTTCCGCGGAAATTGACGCGGTCGCAGATGTAAGCTGCCCGGGCGACTACAGGCATCCGGCTCCGCTCGGTGACATGAACGGAGACTATCGCGTTGACAATGAAGATATTTCAATCGCGGAAGGTTATTTGGAACATGAAATAACAAGTCCGGATGATGAAGCCGCTATAGCCGACCTCAATAATGACGAAATTGTGAATCAGGATGATATAGATATTATCACTGCCAATCTTGGAACTTGTACATGGGGAAATACAACTCTGTACGAATAAAATCAGAAGTAAGCTGCGGCTCAGCTTATATACGTTGAGCCGCAGTATTTTTTAATAAAAAAGGATTATGCAAAGTTGAAAATATTCAGATTACATAAAGGTATGAGCCTGATTGAAATATTAGTCGTAGTGACAAGCTCGACTATTTTAATGGGAATACTTCTGCCTTCATTCAACCTTGCGAAAGAACAGGCAAAACGAACGGTATGTAATAATAATCTGCGGCAAATGGCAACAGCCGCTTCGACTTATACGATTGACAACGACAGCTATTATCCTGTGGCATTTGATACAGAAAAAATTAACGGTGTTCGCCGCTATATATCGTGGGATTATATTACATGGAAAGATTGGAGCACTCAGGAGCCTGTCTATCATGTCGTACCTGGTCTTTTATGGATGGGACAGGAAGTTGGGAAAATACAGCAGTGCCCTTCTTTCAAAGGAAGCGCCAACTGGCTTGCGGATCCTTATACCGGCTATAATTATAATACAAGTTATATCGGCCGTAATGAAACTGTCGAGCCGGTTAATTCCGCCAGAGCAATAGATATTCAATCTCCATCGCAAACCGCACTTTTCGGTGATGGTGAATACTCAGGCGGTGCGAATAAATTCATGCGTGCTCCATTTTCAAATCCACGTGACATGAGTTTAAGCGATTCCGACCGTCACGCGGGTGTACAGGGATTTCGTCACTTGCATACGACAAACATTGCTTACTGTGACGGTCATGTTGATTCTCAAAAAGAAATTTTTACCAATACCGACCCTGTTGGCAAGAATATTCTTGATGAATATAACAAATCACATGAATATGAAATAGGATTTATTTCTTCAGATAACAGGTTTTATGATTTGAAATAAATTTTGTCGTGTCACTTAGGCCACGAATTTCCCGCCGCTATTGGATGATTCTACTTTTACTTGCGAATGGAGTACCGCCATAAGCGCCCATATTGATTGCCTCCCCCTGGTTTGGCCAAGGTTCACGTACAGTTCCCATACTGGGATAACCTGCATCAATACAAGGACTGTTAACTTTGTCTGTTGTTTCCCATTTACCGGCACGATACCGCCCGTATATGGACTTCAAGTGATAGTCACCATTATCACGGTCATCTATGAAGAACTCCGGATCATCGCTAATATTCGTCGTTAGAGGAGATACGACATCCATCCTACTGTAAGTTACATATTGCATAGCGGATTCATTCATATCGCCCTTCGTATTATTCCAGAAGATACAATTTGTAATAATAGGTCTTGATGCTTCCGAAGAAGTATTTATTCCAAATGTGTTATAAGCTATGGTTAAATTAATTAACTGTGGAGAAGCATATTCCATAAAAACAGCTCCTCCATAATAATCATCATTGCAATTTGTAATAATGAGGTTTCGTAAAACAGAGTCAGGACCTTCTGCGTAAAAGTATTCAAAAGCATATCCTTCATCAGCTCTTATTTCCGCCGGTTCGTCTGCACTTTGAATAGTCACTCTTTTACC
Source organism: uncultured Pirellulales bacterium (assembly GCA_964567805.1). Classification (GTDB taxonomy): domain Bacteria; phylum Planctomycetota; class Phycisphaerae; order Sedimentisphaerales; family Anaerobacaceae; genus JAFGPS01. The sequence continues at coordinate 3,555 of CAZMPL010000132.1, forward strand.
TGTTATAATCACATCCTCATAATATATACCCGGCCATATCAGAATATAATCACCATTATGAGCATTATTAACAGCATCCTGAATTTTCCCGAAGGCATCTGCCCTGCTCGTTCCTTTATGAGAATTACCCCCAGTTGTGGATGCAGTAGCAACGTGAATAATTTTGGGTGAATAGCTCTTACTTGCCTGTTCTGTCCCGCCATACGCACCCATATTAATGCGTTTTCCATTCGGGTAAGGTTCAGGTCCGACGGAATCAGTCTCGGCACCGGTGTCGATACATGGACTATTAACCTCATCTATGACCCAAGTTTCTGTAACAGGATTGAATCTGCCAACATGTGATTTCAGATGATAGTCACCTGCTATAGGTGAAAAATTCGGATCAACAGATTTATTATTTTGTCCACTAAATTTGTTATCCGTGCCATTATTCAGACCCTGAACATCAGAGTAAAGTATAATACCTGTATAAACTAAGTCATCCACCCAGACATTATGGCCTGTGTTACCCCATATTATGCTGTTGTTTATGAATGTGTTGCTTTTTACAGAAAATATTCCGTCACCAACATTATTTGCAGCAGTACAATTGTTGAGACGCAATTGACATGCTATCGCAATTTGCCCCAAATCAATATCATTTTCATATCTTACTGTCTTGGAATTTGTATATATCCCAGCGCCTGATTGCGCATTATTATCAGCAATAAGACAGTTCAACAATTCGATATCAGAATCAGAACCTTCAGCATAGATTCCACCGCCTGTAAGATTACCTGATGTACTCCTGGTATTATTTCTTATTTCACAACCAGCCAATACAGCTCTGGATTGAGAACAGTACAACCCGCCGCCATAACTATAACCATTTCCAGTATTGCTCTGAATAATCGTATTTACAAGAACAACATTGGAATCTTCAATAAGAGCTATTCCGGCGCCAAAACCACCTGACGAATCAGAACTGCAGTTCTGAATAATACAATCTGCAATATACGGTGATGCGCCAACTAAACAGATTCCACCTCCGTATTTTGCAGTACAATTCTGTATAATACAATTAATAATGCTCGGACTTGTCTTTTCACAATAAATCCCGCCACCTTTTTCATTTGTTTTCTTTCCATTCTTTATTGTGAAACCTCTCAAAATTGAGTTGGAATCCTCGTTCTGATGGAAATAAAAACCTCTTTTACCCTCTTGACATACAATTATGGTGTCTTCAGGTCCTTTGTCACTGTAAAGCGTAATTTCCTTACCTCTAAAGTCTATACTATCGACACTGTAAGTTCCGGAAGCTACTTCAATTTCAACATTATCATAATCAGTTTGATAAACTACATACTCAACTGCATCCCTTATTGTACTGAACTTAGGAGAAGCCGCTCCAACTTCAACGAAATAATCCGCAGGATAAGAATACAAATCTACTTTGAGGTTATCTATCATAACATCTAAACCGGAAAATTTAATATAACAAACTCCCCGAATCGATTTTAAAGAGACAATATTCGTTCCTGAAAAAAGGTCTTTATCCACCGACCAGTTTTTGCCGTCTGAAGACAAACTGTATCGAAGCTTGCCGGAATCGGTAAGATATGACATATCGACTCTAAGCTGTCCACTTATTGTCCTTTTTCTCTGCTCGAACGGAAAACGATATACAAGCGTTGCCCACTTTTTATTATAATCTCCAAATCCCAACGCAGTGTTTTGCCCGTTAGTTTTATAAAAAAGATAAGGTTCAGAAGGTGGATAAGCATTCTGAGGCCAGATAACAGAATGATAGAAACTATCATTCTCAAGGTTATTGTTTTCAAAATATTCTACGTATGAGTAGTTCCAGTTCGGAATTTTCTCACTTGAAGCCAGACAGACCGATGCACAAGCCGTAATAACGACAATAATTAAGAAACGACTTGTAAATGACCTAATCATGGTTTTTGCCCTGCTCATATTATATTCACTCACCATGACCTCCTTGTCAGTTATTCGAAATAAATTCAAACTGTTTTTAATCAGATGAATCCTCCAATAGCTTTGTAAGCCACAATATACCCTGGCCATTCATAGATATTGTTTCATATACCGGTCTTGGCCTGACTGAGAATTCTGAATCCATTCCATCTACATTTTGAAGGTAAGTAAATTTCAAATTACCAACAGTTCCCATATTCGTAGAGAAACTTATCTCGCTAATAATATCTTTATGAAGATCAATATTATAGATGTATGTAACTTCATCCGTAATAATTTTAACTTCTGCATTATTTTTATCAGAATCTTCGATATACTTCGTTTCGAACCTGATATTCTGTTCAGCGGCGTCCCTGCGAATAGTATCTATAGCGTGTAAACCCATCCACGGTCTTGCCATTCCTTTTAAGAAACTTCCGCCTCGATACAATTCAATCTTCTCATTTCCTGTTTTATAGATATAAGCGTCATTACTGGTATCTACGAGCAGTAAACTACTGCCTGCCTGCAAACTAATCCATGGGCTGTATTTGTCACTGGTCGAATAAATAAATGGAATTCTTCCTTTACCTGTGACATTCTGTCCATTTATGTTTCCTGAAACTCTAAAATAAGTCCAGCCGCGTTTGTGCATTTCATCACGATTATCGACTACATTCGCATTTGTCGGCCAGTCCGGCTGGAAATAATCTTCATCGAGATTGTTTTGATGACGGATAGAAAGCGTATCATTATCTTTCGAATTACCATTGCGAGGCTCGATTACAAGCAAACCTTTACCAGATACAGATATATGCTGTATGTTTTTAGAGGTTCCCTCAACCTGTGAAATGAAGGACGCAACTTTCGGATCATCCGTTGGAATCTGCATTACGCTTAAATCTTCATTATACATATGATAATTATTTATATTAACGTTAGTATTTCCAATGTAATAATAATTACCTTCCTGGTTCTGTAACACTTTCCGATACGTATTATCGGCCATTGAACCATATCTCGCCTGTATCATAACCGGTTCTTTGGGTCCTTTCGGGAAGAACCATTGATATTCTTCATTGATATCGGCATTTTGTTCTTCTCCGTTAATATTTTGAACAAGAACATTTGAATTTTGCGGTTGTGCCGAACGAAGATTGAAAAGCTCTGGTTTCATTACTACCGTACCAGTACTTAAAACACCCGCGGCGGCAATTGATACGATAGCCGTTTTAGATGTAATTAATCCGACCGTACTTGCCGCAATACCGACTTTTACAGTCGCGGCGGTAATAGAAATCTCTGCTGCGGCAACTTTTGTCGGAGCAGTCATCTTGCCAAAAAGAACCAAAGCCGCAAGGAAAGAACCTTTACCAAAACCATTACGCGATAATTCTTTCTCTAACGCCCTTTTTGCACGCAGGAACAACATTCGAGTGCTGAATTCACTGCATCCCATAGTTTCAGCAATTTCTGAATAAGGCATATCATCGTAGCATCGCATTAAAAGAACGGCTTTATGGCTTGTTTTGAGTTTTTTCATTGCCCCGGCGACAATTTGTTTCAATTCATCACCGACCAAATCCTCAAAACCTTCCTGACGTTCTCCTTCAGATGCTTTCTGTTCAAGACTTGCGGTTGCTACTCTTCTTTGAGTAGCTTCAGTCCTATAAAATCTGCGAAGTTTGTTCGTGGCAATTCCATACAGCCACGGCCAAAACTTATCAGTGTCTCTTAATTTTCCTATTACCTTAAACATTTCCAACAAACTCTCCTGCACAATATCCTGGGCCAGGTCTTCCTGCTGAGTCATACGTAACACATACGTACGCAAGCGATCCTTCACCTGCATGGCCAATTGATCAAGGCAGTTCTTATCGCCCTGCTGGGCCTTCTTTATCAGTTCTATGAGATAGGTTTGCTGATCCATAGAAGGCCTCTGTCATCTAAGACTATTATTTAGTGCCATTAGAAACACTAAATATAACGTTTTTTTCTGTATTTTTTTTATCATCTGAATATTTATAACAGCTTGTTATTTCCGGACTTAGATATCTATTTTCACCTTATCATAAAGTTTAACAAAAAAAATTATTATTTTTTTGTCTTTTTTCCCAATTTTTAGGCTTTTTTCTTAAAAATAGCAGCATTTGTTCAATCTCTTGTTTATTTCGATAAACATAGCGACTGGTAAACTAAACACAATCTCATAATTTTATGTAATTATAACATCCTGATGCAAAAAAAGAAAAAAAACTCCTGTTATTCGTCAAATTTCAAAAGATTTGTATAAATTTGGAAATTTTTATGTATTGAATTGATATTTTTGGCTTCTATATATTAAAAGACCATGATTAAATTAGAGCCAAGTGTTTTCTCAAATTTACTTGAGAAACGTAGTATAAAGATTTTCAATAATCTTGCAAAAGGAGTATTATCATGAAAAAAGTTTTATACGGCTCATCGAACTCAAAACCTGTAATTATGTTTCTCGGAATTTTATTAATAACCATTATCGTTTTTCAAAATCATATAGCTATGGGAAATTCATCTGACCAGGTAACCTATACAGTAACAGTAACTCAACCTGAAAATGGAACTCTTGCTATCACCCCGCCTCTTCCTGGAGATGGTAAAGTTGCCGCTGGTACGATTCTTACACTTAAAGCCACACCCGCAGAAGGTTTCGCACTCGATAGTTCTTATATCTCAGGAAGAACAAATATCGAGTTTATGACCGAACAGACTCAGATAACAGTTGATAAGAATATGACGCTCGGAGCTTCGTTCATTGAAAAAGATGAATTAAAAGGATTCACTGTTATAAATAATGTCGTATATGCTCAGCCGGGTGTGAAGAAGCTTAAATATGATGTATTCAAACCGGATGGAGCGGAAAATCTGCCGGCTATAGTTATTGTACACGGCGGCGGATGGTCAATGAATTGCGAGGATGTAATGCGAGGCCTGGCACGTGAACTCGTGAAAAGCGGCAAATATGTTGCATTCAGTATAGATTATAGATGGATTGGAACCGGCGATGGTGACAAAACGCCCGTTACAATGGCCAACATTATCGAAGATGTTTACGGAGCAATTTTGCATATTCAGGACCACGCAAAAGAATTTGGTATTGACCCGGCAAAGATAGCCGTTACAGGTGACAGCGCGGGAGGTCATTTGTCCGCAGCAGCTATTAACATGGCCAACAGAATCGGCGATGGCGGATTCGGAGTCAAGGAAGGTGTATATGAATACAAACCTACCTATATGCCGTCAGGAAAATCTATTGAACAGATACGCAAAGATTTGACACAGGCTATTAAAGTCGCGGCTCCAAGCTATGGTGTTTTTGATGGTGGTT